>CBDUUS010000034.1:0-8351 GCA_965370465.1 uncultured bacterium
TAAATTTTTGTGATAAGTCTTAAACTGGCAGATATACTTACAAATATAGCCGAGGTAAAAAAATCTGATCCCGGCGAGAAAGAAAATATCCTTTCCCTTATGAATGCTGCAAGGACCCTGAGGGATGATCCGGTTATTATGGACCGGGTAATAAAGGGAGAAGAGCCCGGCAAATTAAATGGCATAGACCGATACTGCTACAGCCTCATAAAAGAATATCTAAAAGAGGGCCGCATAGAAGAGTATGATCGTCTTGCCTTATCATATTCTGAGGACCTTATTAAATTTATAAGGATCACGGGCCTTGGCAGGAAAAGAATATTAAGCATATATGACTATTTTGGGATAAAAGACATTGAGGGTCTTAAGTGTATCTTTAAGGGAGATAGTGACAAAGATATCATTAAAAGCGCCGGGCTCCGGAAGGACCTGTTAACGCCTCTGTTTGCTAAAAGGATCCGGTGGTCGCTTGAATACTATGAAGGGCTTGCAGGAAAGACACCGAGATGGCCGGCAGAGTTCTTTGCAAATAAAATGGCCATATCCCTTGGAAACCTGAAAGAGGTAAAAAAAGCACAGATCACCGGTTCGATAAGGCGCAAAGAAAGCCTGATAGGAGATATTGATATTCTGGTGCTGCCCGAATTCAATAATGGCATATATGATTTTGAAAAGAGCACCTGTCTTCTTAAGAATTTAGAGAAGCTTCCTTTCATAAAAAAACTGATATCGATAAAAAAAGAGAAAAATGATATAAGTGCGATTTACGGGACCATATATGAAATAAATACGGAAATAATCATAGCAGGCGATAGGACCTGGAGCTGGCAGCTTTTTAAAACGACTGGCAGCAGGAAGCATCTTTTCAAATTAAAGGAGCATGCAAAAGCAAATAGTATTCCATATCCGGACCGGGCCGACTCTACCTGTCCGGATTCTGAAGAAGATATATACAGGTCCTTAGGCCTTGATCACATAGCTGTCGAGCTCAGGCAGGGAAGGGATGAGATAGAGCTTTCATCTAAAAACAGATTACCCGACCTTGTTAAAATGGAGGATATAAGAGGAGATCTTCATATACATTCTAAATGGAGTGATGGGCTGATCGAGTATTCCGGTATCATAGATTCAGCAAAGAAGCAAAATTATGAATATATTGCACTATCGGACCATTCCATAAGCAATTATTATGGAAATGGACTTGATTTAGAGAGACTACTGGCGAAAATGAGTTTTATGAAGGAACTCAGAAAAAAGTATGATGGAATTGATATTTTAATGGGCGGGGAGATAGATATACGGAAGGCCGGAGTATTTGACTACCCTCCCGAGATTATACGAAAGCTTGATATTGCAATAGCGTCGCTTCATTCAAGCTTTACCAATTCAGTAGGAGAAAATACTGATAGAGCCGTAAGTGCGCTTGAAAAAGACTATTTTGACCTGCTTGCGCATCCCACCGGCAAGGTATTCGGGAACAGGGCTCCTTTATTTATCGATATTGACCGCATCATAGAAGCTTCTGCAAAATATGGCAAGGCTCTGGAGATAAACAGCTATTATATGAGGATGGACCTTGATGAGGATAATGCAAGAAAAGCAAAAGAAGCAGGCTCTATGCTTGCAGTAAATACTGATACGCACCGTCCGGGCAATATGGAGATGATGCAGCTTGGAGTCGACCTTGCGAGAAGAGCCGGACTTGAAGCAAAGGATATAATAAATACGATGACTGCAGGAGAGCTCAGGTCCTGGCGGAAAGATAGAAAAAGGTCAAATCACTTCCTATAATTATTATAAGCCTACTATTATGATATTATATTGTTTAGCGAATATTTTTATTGCTTTTTCGATCATCATTTCTTATTATTTTTAAAAACCTGGTTGAATTTAATATAGTTTTCAAAAAGTATTTAAATATACAATATGAAAAATTATAAAGATATCATTGTAATATCATTGCTTTTGTTTTGTTTTGCGGGCCTCTTAACTTACAATATTATATCATTTGAGTTATTTGGAAGGGCTGCCCTTGTAAGGATGGAAAGGCATGCAGCCCTTGAAGCGCAGCAGCAGGAAAAAATACTTGCAAGACAGATCACCCGGGAATTTATTGAACTCCAAAGTCTTATAAAGATTCAGGATGCAGCCGATATAATTGAATTTGACGCAAGATATGTGGAAATAAAAAAGGACTATTTATCCGGCATAAGCAGTATATCGGAAGAGTTTGAACAAAAAGTGGTTAATATAGAAAAGATCAGAATATTAACCGGTGAGAGGATAAGAATAGCAGAAAGATTCAAAGGGGAGCTGGACAGCATCGGTACGATCCCCGGACCCCTGGATGATTTCTACGGTTCTCTTTTAGAGTTTGCAGATAATGATATATATACATGGAAAGAGATACTTCTGTATTATTCCACAGACTTTTCAATACAGGATGGGCAGTTAATAGATGATGATAGAATCAAAGAGCTTTATATAAAGAACCAGGATCTTTACAGGGAAGTGGAAGAGCTGCAGACAGAGATCTACTCCGAATATGGTCTGGAAAGCTTTCTTTAAACGGAGCCCATTAATCGGATCACGCATTATCGAAGGATCTATTTTTCTATTATATGATTAAACACATTCTTTTGTAAAAAGAAAAAATACGGTCCAAATAATGGTCCGGTTTTTCTAACTCCAAAAGATTGACTTATCAGAATATTTTTATTAACATATGCAATTGTCTGATGAGAGACTTTACTTTTCCGGGCCCATAGCTCAGTTGGTTAGAGCAGCGCACTCATAATGCGGAGGTCCCAGGTTCGAGTCCTGGTGGGCCCACCATCGCAGTCCATTGTTGGTGCATGAAGTATCTCATTTCGAATTTTATATCTTAATCCTCATAAAAAAGCAATTTTCAGTTGACATTTATTAGGGATGTATTAATATTGTATAATTATTATGTAACAAATATATAATACATGGGTTACTAATTTATTTGAATAAGAAAGGAAATTTTAATGGATGATGATATTAAAAAAGTTGATACCAATGAACTGAGAATAAAGCTTTCCAAGTTTCTAAAGGGAAACAAGGGAGATACGATATATATTACCCGTTATAATGAACTGGTCGGAGAACTCAGGGTCTATACTGATGAAATAAAAATGAAAACGGAACTGAGGATCGCCAGGAAATTGGTAGAGGCATCAAAAGCTGCAAAAAGTTAGAACGATTAATATGAAAGAATAATTCCTACCAATAATATCTTTTCATATATCATCAGAAAGTCTCATGCGATGGAAGATTATCTTTTTATTTGGCCACAAATATTATAGTATTTATTTTATTAATACATTTTATGGGCCAATAAGATGATTCTTAAAGAGCTTGCTCCAGACCTTGATAAGATTTTTCACAAAAGCATTGCTGCAGGCTGGGATAGAGTCGGACTACAGATCGGAAATGAAGAAAGAGATATAAAAAAGATTCTTGTAACTCTCGATGTAGACGATAAAGTGATAGAAGAAGCTATTGGCAGCAAAGCCGGCCTTGTGATCTCCCACCATCCCATAATATTTGAATCTCTTGATTCTGTGACAGCCTCTACTGATACTGGCAGAAAGGTAATGAAGCTTGTAGAAAACAGGATATCTGCATATGCGGCCCATTCTAATTATGACATCATGGATGAAGGGCTGAATGATATCCTTGCAGGAAAGCTGGGACTTAAAGATATTAAATGTATAGCGGTCCACCCTTATGAGGAGCCAGCTTATGATATATATAAGATAGAGAACCAGCTTAAAGATATGGGACCCGGAAGATATGGAAGGATAGAACAACCTATAATATTCAGGGAATATTTAAAACTTCTGAAGAAAAGGCTCCAGATCACTGATATTGGCTGGATAGACAGAGGTACTAAAAATACCGGAAGCAGACTTATTGAAAAAGTCGCAGTGGCAGGGGGCAGCGTAAACTCCATTACGGATGAACTGGCAGGGCTTGATTGCGATCTTGTGATAGTCGGGGAAATAAGCTATCACAATGCTATAAGGATCTCGGAGGGAGGAAAGATAATCGCTGTTATCGGTCACGGCACAAGTGAAAAATATGCTATAGGCGGTATTTATGACAGACTGGTAAGTTTTTTCAAAGACAATAATATAGATATGGATGTATCTAAAAGTAAATCAGGATACTGGGTTTGGAGGTATGATATTGGCTGATAATATAAAGGTAATAGATCTGGCAGAGCTGCAGTTTATTGAAAATGCTTTATCTGCAAGGCTATCAGAGATCGAAGAATTAAAGAACAATCCTGAACTAACGGCAACTAAGAAGAAACTGGAGGAAAGCATATCAAAAAATGAGGAGATAAATAGTAATTTCCATGAGCTTGAGATAAAAAGTAAGAAACTTGAGGATTCTGTCGGATTAAATGAGGAAAAGATAAAGTCGGATGAAAAGAAACTATTCAGCGGCACTATTACAGATGCCAAAGAACTGTCAAATTACCAGGAAGAAGTAGATATTCTTAAAAACAGCAATAGCAAGCTGGAGGACCAGATACTTGAGATAATGGAAGAGCAGGGCCAGCTTGAGCCGGGGATAGAAATTTTGGAAAAGGGGATGAAAGAACTGGATTCAGCGGTAAAAAGAATAAATAATGAGATCGAAGAAAAGCATGAGGGCCTGAAACATAATATAGAGGGCCTGAAAAAAAGAAAAGAAGATGTAATGGCAAGAATACCGGCAGATTATTTAAAGAGATATAATGAGACAAGGACAAAGAAAGGCGGTATTGCGGTATCGGTTATAAAAGATAATTTTTGCGGAGTCTGCAATATGGAGATACCTGCGGTAGAAGCTGAAAAATTCATAGATTCCGAGACACTGTACAAATGTCCCCTGTGTGGAAGGATATCTATTCTTTATCAGCCCGGGATGGATGATATCAAAAAGGAGCTTGAGACATAGTGGAAAAATATAAGCACTTAAAGATATTCTTTGATGGAGGTTCCAGGGGAAATCCCGGACCTTCTGCAGTAGGAGCCGTTATTTATGATCCTGAAGATAAGAAGATCGGGCAGGTGTCAGAATATATCGGCAAGCATACTAATAATATAGCCGAATATACAGCTCTTGAAAAAGTTCTGGAGTATATTGAGAAGATAAATACCCCGAAAATAATACTTTTAACAGATAGCAAGCTGGTCCACAATCAGATAAAAAAGATCTGGAAGATAAAGGATAAGAAGATATTGGCTGTATATCTCAGGCTCACTGAGAAGCTTTCAAGATATGATACTATAGATCTAAGGCTTATCCCCAGGGAAGAGAACAGGGAAGCGGACAGGCTTGTAAATAAAGCCCTGGATAGGAAAGAACTGACCTATTCAGGTGAATCAAAAATCAATTTTGGTGTTGTGGAAGATTGATGTATAATATAGCGGGGTTAGTCGGGTAGTCGCGCAAACTTTAGTGTTTGCGAGGAAAGTCCGGGCTACACAGGGCAGGATGCTGGGTAACTCCCAGCGGGATAAGCTGAAAAGCTTATCCCAGCGCAAGTGCAACAGAAAATATACCGCCGGACCTGGTCCGGTAAGGGTGAAATGGCGGGGTAAGAGCCCACCGGCAGACTGGTGATAGTCTGGCCTGGTAAACCGCATCCGGAGCAAGGCCAAATAGGGAAGATATAGGGTTGCCCGCTCTTCTTCCGGGTCGGCCGCTTGAGGTAAACAGTAATGTTTATCGTAGATGGATGACTACCGCTGATTTGTATAATGCTTATCAGTACAGAACCCGGCTTATAGACTGACCCCAATAAGTTATCTGCATACTCTCTTTTCTATTATCCTGCCGATTATCAGGTATCTGAATATCTTCCCTTTAAAGCTTTTAACAGCGGCTACTATGGCATAGATAGAAAAGAAGAGCCAGAGAGGAAAATAGAGGTTCATGATACCCATAGAAACCCAGAACAGTACTCCGGGTGCTGCATCGGGATTTGCAGTAATGAAGGGCAGGGAAACAAACATAAGTATAAGCCCGAGTATGAGATTTCGCATAAAAGTTCTATTAGTTCTGCTATCCGGAGCCTTGAACTTGATGATGATTATATTCGGGACCTTTAGACCTTCCTTCTGACTATGGTGTGTTGTATGTAATTCCAGTAGGATATCCGGAGTAGTTTACCAAACATAGATATCAAGTTACTTGCCACAATCTTGCCTTTCCATGGCAAACCAGGAGATTATTTCCTATTTAGTACAGGACCTGGCCTATAGACTAATCCCAATAAAATTTTAGCCTCAAACCCTCGATTTAGAAAATGGTTTATGAAATTATTCTTACTAAAATACTGATCTATCTGATATTTTGTGTAAAATAAAGATAAGACGATTAATTTCTGCGTTTAAAAAGTTTATATTTATTTTTAAAAGAGATTTTGATAAAATAAGGCGCAAGCGCTTACTTGATATTTAATAAATTTATTGAGTAAAGGTTTTAATGGTTAACTATAATGACATAGCAAAATTAGCAAAAGTGTCATCCACAACTGTTTCTCATGTAATTAATAAGACAAGGGTTGTTTTGCCCGAAACGGAGAAGAGGGTAGTGGATGCTATGGGAGAGCTTAACTACCAACCCAATCTATTAGCCCGCGGACTTGCAACTGGAAAAACACATACAATCGGGCTGGTCATATCTGATATCAGAAATCCATTCTACCCTGAACTTGTGCAGGGCGTCGAAGAACTGGCTGTAAAAAATAATTATAATATATTTTTATGCAATACGGATTATGATATTGAAAAAGGTTTAAAATCTATAGGGGTTTTGATAAGGAAAAAGATAGACGGGATAATTGTTACATCAAGCCAGGCAGATGATTTGTTAATAGGAGAACTGATAAACTCAAAAATACCGGTTGTGCTTGTGAATTGGGGTAAAAGAAATATAAATGTAGACAGTATATGTGTTGATTATAAAGTAGGAATAACAGAGGCCGTAGAATATCTGGTCTCCCTTAACCATAAAAAAATATATTTTATAAGCGGTTCCAGAACTTTAAAGACAGCAAAAATAAGAATAGATAACTTCATAGAAGCAATAGGAAAGTCTGGCAGGGTTGATCTGAGCCACAGGATCATAGAAGGTAATCACAAAATAGATGGTGGTTTTGAGGCTGCGAAAGGAATTTTGAAGGAAGGAGAATTGCCCACGGCAGTAGTTTGCTCAAATGACCTTACAGCTATTGGGGCAATGAAAGCTTTTGGGGTAGCCGGGATTAAGATCCCTGAAGACATATCAGTTATAGGCCTGGATAATATAATGTTAACCAAAATAGTTTCACCTGCGCTGACTACCATAGGGTTAGAGAGGTATAAAATTGGTAGAACAGCAATGGAGTTTCTGTTAAGAAGAATCAAAGATAAAAATCTGCCAAAGCAGACAAGTATTTTTAAGACAAAACTTATTGTTAGGAAGAGTACTTCAGAGGCTGGAAAGTAGTTGAAATAATAAATAATTTGACAAGAGTGAATATTTTTTCTAAAATCTTAGGTAAGTAGTTGCGCAAGTGCTTTTATTTATATATATAACTATGTATTAAATTAAGCAAAATAATAAGCAAGCTTTCAAGGACGCAAGCCCGCATAAAACTGTTTAATGGTTTCGATAAGAGATAAACTAATGAAAGAGTAATCGATATAGACAAAATCAAAAGTTAAGTGTGATATATTTTTTAGAAAATAATGTATAGAAAGGGGTGAATTTTATTGGAGAACGGGGCAAGATTTTCTTAAGAAGGGTATTTTTAAGGAAGATCTTGAAAGCTATTTGTAAATTTAGTTAGAACAAAAAGGAGGACATGATGAGTAAGGTAAAACTAAGTATGATTCTCGGGCTGGTAGCAGTGTTTATCATTGCTATGATTGTGGTACCGGGCTGTAAAGCAACCCCTGAGGTTGTAGAAGTAGAGACTGAAACAGAAGTAGTAGGAGAAAAACATTTTTCAGGGATCAGCATCTATTTCTTCCCGGGAGGCCCGGAAGGATGTCCATTTGCCAGCGTAGTATACAAAGGAGCGGTAGCTGCTCAGAATGATTTAGGACCTGATGTAACTTATGTATGGTCAGATTGGAATCCTGAAAAGATGATTTCACAGTTTAAAGAAGCTATCGCAGCTGCACCTGACGGCATATGTATAATGGGACATCCTGGCGAAGCAGCATTTTTTCCGCTTGTAGATGAAGCAGAGTCAAAGGGTATTATAGTAACCAGCCAGAATACAGACCTGCCAAATATTGAAACAAAATATGTTGCTAATGGTTTTGGATATGCCGGGCAGG
>CBDUUS010000035.1:0-8344 GCA_965370465.1 uncultured bacterium
CTATTATTTTGTCCAATAATAATCATTTGCAGTTATTTAAGCTGCTTTAACATATCATGGACTATAATCAATATTCAATACCCTTTTTTGCCTTTATGCCCTTACTGTATGCATGTTTTATTTCCATGACCTCGGAAACTGTATCAGCAATATCAATAAGCTCCTCCGGCACACCTCTTCCTGTAAGTATAATCGATAATTCTTTTGGCCTTTCTTCTATCAGCCTTATTATCTCTTCTGTTTCTATGAGCCCATATGCCAGGAGATTATTTATTTCATCCAGGATCACTATGTCATAATGACCATTTAATATTTTCCCGCATGCAAACTGGAAGGACCTCGCCGCATCATCCCTGTCTTTCTGTGTTATTTTAAGTTTTCCATCTTCGATCTTGATAAAGCCCTTCCCGAGCTGTATCATCTCTATCTCAGGGCGGAGTCTTTCCATGATCTTTGATTCACCTGTCTTCCAGGCTCCCTTTATAAACTGCAGGATAAGGACCTTCTGCCCATGTCCGGCCGCCCTTAGCGCCATTCCAAGGGCCGCAGTAGTCTTGCCCTTTCCTGTGCCCGTATTTATGATCACAAGGCCCTCTTTAGCATTTTCTTTATATTCCATATTATTCTCTATCCAGTTCCTTAGTATTGTCCAATTTTTTTAAATCCCTTAAAACATATAATGTTAAATATTATTTTAGAAGTATATTCTTCTATTATACTCCGCTTTTAAGGATCTTGTAGAACAGGTCCATATCCATATTCTCCCGAAAAAGATCTGCAAGCCTGTCATACTGGGACTGCTTGAAATCATCATATGACCTGATATGGCTGCCAGCAGGTCCTGACCTGATATTATAAAATGCCTTCAGGACCTCCACAACGGCTCTCCTGAATATATAATTATCAAAAACACCGTGTATATAGGTCCCCATGACCATTTTTTTATTTTTCCTGTCGAGTTTTAAAAGGCCATCCTCTATCATAACTTCTTCATCCCCGCGTCTGCTCATATTAAACAGGGATACAAGATCATTGCCGGGTCCTATTATTTTTGAAATACCCATATGGATCTCATAACCTTTCATCTTCTCACAACTGCTATTATCTCTGCTTGAACTTCCAAAAGCATTGCAGCAGGTGCCAAATAGATCCCTGCTTCCCTCTTTTAGATCAAACTCTACCTGATATGTATTTTTTCCCTTTAAATAGTCGGTAGCAATATCAAGCAGACCCATCCCTTCAATGCTTCCGGTACTTTTTGATTCACTCTTAAAACGGTCAGTTATTATCCGCCCAAGCATCTGATAGCCTCCGCATATTCCGATTATTGATGTCTGCTTGCTGTATTGCCTCTTGATCTCTTTCTCGATCCCTGACTCCCTCAAGTAGATCAGGTCATTGATAGTGCTCTTTGATCCGGGTATTATTATCAGGTGAGGATCAAGTGCTGCCAGATCTGCAGCGGTGCGTATATATATAAGGCTCACTTCCTCTTCATGTTCCAATGTATCAAAATCGGTAAAATTAGATATATGCGGAAGATAGATCACTGCTGTCACTATCCTTCCGTTCGTCTTGCTGCTCTTTGATCTGCTAAGGAAAGCTGCCTTATCCTGCTCCCTTTCAAGATTTACGGAGTCCTCTTCTTCAATATATATATCCCTGAAGTATGGTATAGTTCCCAGTACGGGTATGCCCAATTTTTGTGCTATATGATCATTGCCCGGCTGAAGCAGGCTCACATCCCCCCTGAATTTATTTACAAGGAGCCCCTTTATATATTTTTGAAAGTGCATGGGAAGAAGCTTTACTGTTCCATAAAAGCTTGCAAATACTCCTCCCTTATCAACATCGCCCACCAGGATCACAGGTGACTCTGCTATTACAGCAGTTCTCATATTGACTATATCATTTTCAAGAAGATTGATCTCGGCCGGACTTCCGGCTCCTTCTATTATCACATAATCAAATTTACTTTTGATATCATCCAGAAGCTCCTTTATCTTGTCCAGGAAGATCTTTTTTTTTCCGTTATATTCTGAGGCACTCATATTTTTAAGGACCTTCCCCATAAAGATAATCTGGGCCCGGGTATCTGCTACTGGCTTTATAAGGACCGGATTCATAAAAACCTCAGGTTCCAGACCGCATGCGCCTGCCTGCACGACCTGTGCCCTCCCCATCTCTCCACCCGATGCCGTTACAAAGGAATTAAGGGCCATATTCTGTGATTTGAATGGACATACGCTATAACCATCCTGCTTAAGGATGCGGCATATGGCCGCTACTGCCACACTCTTTCCGACATGTGAAGAGGTCCCCTGTATCATCAATGATTTTGAGTCTTTTACCATTTTATCTCCCGCAAATACCTGCAGCCGGTATTTTTTTAAATGAAGTCTTAGAGCTGAGCATGGCACTAAGGGCAATATCAGAGAGAAGAAGTGTTGCCACTGATATCTTCCCTCTGATATTAGAGATGCTATGGACCAGAAAGGCGGCCGCTAAAGCACCGGGCAAAGTAAAAATCGCAGTTGTCGATATATTTACAAAAGCTGCAGCTCCGGTCGGGGGTACAGTTATGATCATGAATACCAATATTATTATTAGTATGATTATATATTTTATAGTTCTTTTTCCTATTCCCATACAAATCTACAAAAACTTAAATATGATAAAATTTATAAATAGAAAGAGGACTTCCATTATCTCGCTGATTCCACCTATTATATCACCGGTTATTCCTCCGATCCTCCTGGTGAAAAACCAGCCTGCGAATAATAGTAGCAGGAAAAATATTACCATCACAGAAAGTGCCTTCGCCAGTAGATAGATTATTGTCCATACCGGCAAAAGATCACCTGCTATGCAGCTGGAAAAAATTGCCTGTGCTCCGCCGGTTAAAAAATATCCGGCAATAATATATGCACCTAAAAATAATATGAACATATATATGCTTGATAGGTATATCCCTTTTTTCTTATTATCTTTATCAGTAAATATAGCGGCCAGGCTGCTGCTCCCGCGCGCATTATTATATCTGCTGATCAGGTAGACCATGCTCCATCTTCCAAAAGCAGGCATAAATAGAATAACTATATAGAAAAATAGGATATTAGAAGGATCTATCTCTGCAAGATAATATAATAATGAGATCTTTAGCATCAATAAAAATATTATTGCCAGCACCCCGTATGCCCCGATATCGCTTTTCTTCATTATCTCAAGAATTATCTTCTTATCGCTCCTGCCGGAAAAGACCCCGTCAGACATATCGCATAATCCGTCAATATGGGCCCCTCCGGTAATGACCACCTGTAATATGATCATTAGAATAATCGATAAAAAGACAGGCATCACGAGATTTAATGCAAAATAAAAACCGGATATTACTGCCCCGATAATTAAACCGATAAGTGGAAAATAGACCATAGAGTCCGATACTTTTTCTTTTGAAAGAATATATTTTCCCGGAATTTTTATAATTGTTAGAAATCCCAGGGCATTCATAAAACCATTCATTTTAACCTCTGTTTCAGGCCGGCGGTAAATAAATATACCTCATCTGAGCCTGCTGCCATATCTTTGTTTATTATTCCCATCAGGTCTCTGAATATCCTGCCCAGAGGGAAGGCCGGCACAACCCCCATACCTATTTCATTTGAGATCATTATCACATTTAACCCCGTTGATTTTAGCAGATCTATAAAGAACCCGAAGAACCCCAATACCTTTTTTTCAATTTCTACTTCCAGTTCATTGCTAATGGTCTCGAGCCGGTCAAGCTTATAGCCATCAAGCAAGCGGAATAACATATTGGTCATACAATCGATAAGGACTATTGAATGGCCCTGCTCCTCTATATTTTGGATCACCTTTTCGATATCCTTCTTTTCTAAGCTATCTTTTTCCAACTCAAAAGTGGTCCATTCTTCAGGGCGCCTTTTCCTGTGGGCAGCAATCCTCTTCTCCATCTCTCTATCAGTGATTTTAGCAGTAGCAAGATAGGCGACCCTGCCCGGGATCAAAGAGGCCAGCTTTTCGCCATAGCTGCTTTTACCGCTTCTTGCTCCTCCTAAAATCAGATAAATCTTTGACATCTATTCTCCTTCTGTATTAGCATACTTACTACTGGAGGGGGGCCAACAGTAGTAAGTATACTAAACCTTAAAAAATTTATCATTATATAAAAAACCCGCCTTCTCCTGACGGGTATCTTTATTATAAAAATAAAAAACTACCCTCTTTCTGCCGAAGAGTGGCAATCAAATTAAATACAGGTTCCTGACTTAAGGGACCTTGCTTTTCGCCTTCCCGGCAAATTGCCAGTGGCTATATAAAAAGCACACACCCTGTTACAGTGGCGGGACCGTTCCGGATTTTAACCGGATTCCCTGATTAGATTTAAATATTTTAGACTGATGTCTATTTTTAAAGAACTATTTCTAAATTATCAAAAATAATATTACTATAAAATAAATAAATAACAATGACTAATTTACAAAATCCATCAATATCTTTATAATCTCATTATTTACTTATCATTTTTTTATATGGATGAGATCACATTCTATAGGATCCTTTTGTTTGCTCTCTTTGCATTTGCCGCCATTACATATTTTTCCCTTCTTCTCATACCCGCTCCCTATGGGCGCCATCTTCGCAGGGGATGGGGCTATACCGTAAAGGCAAGAATCGGATGGTTTATTATGGAGTTTCCAGCCTTTTCTATCATTATAATCATGTTTTTTATGGGAAATAAAAGGACCAGTTTAGTTGCAATAGTATTTCTGTCCATGTGGACCGTACATTATTTTCAACGTACCTTTATCTTTCCTTTTATCATGAAGGGCGGGGATAAAAAGTTCCCGGTCATGCTGATCATTTTCGGTCTGGGTTTTAATATAATAAATGGTTATGTGAATGGAAAATACCTTTTTCATCTTAGCCCTGTCTATCCGGTCAGCTGGTTCTATGATCCCCGCTTTATAATAGGGGCAGCGCTTTTTATTTCAGGAATAGTGATAAACCTTCATTCAGACTATATTTTAAGAGGACTTAGAAATTCAGCAAAAAACGGCTACAGCATCCCCCGCAGAGGTCTTTTTAAATTTATATCCTGCCCGAATTATTTCGGAGAGATACTTGAATGGATAGGCTGGGCCATTGCAACATGGTCCATACCCGGTCTTGCATTTGCAGTTTTTACATTTGCTAACCTGGCTCCAAGAGCTTTTGCAAATCACAGATGGTACAGGGATAACTTTCCTGATTATCCTAAAAAACGCAAAGCGCTCATACCCTTTATAAAGTAGTTATTTATATTGCTTATAAGATGTTTACAGCCATTCAATATCCAGATCTTTTTCCAGTTGCTTGAACTCTTTGTCCCCCGTTACCAGAATTCCCTTATGGATATCTGTAGTTGCTGCAGCAATACAGTCAGCATATGATAATGGATTATGCGCTTTATAAATAGAAGCTTTTTTCACTAAAGATATATTGGGATCGATTGACTCTATTGGAAGTTTTTCATAATTGGTTTCGAATAAATCAGCCTTTTCACTACCCTGTTCTCTCAGGATTATATAATATACTTCACCCCAATTTATAATATTCATAAGTAGCTCGACTTTCCCGCTGATAGCTTCATTAAACAGGTCCAGCACTATCTCATATCCCTTATCTCTCTCAAAGAAAGCTATCAGGCTAAATGAATCTAAAATATATCTTCTCATAATCTTTTTTCCTTTTCTTTTTCCCGGGAGAGGGCTTTAAGCAGTTTTCCCTTCCTGGAAGATATGCTTCCTGAAAGTTTTTCGAAAAAATCTCTGTTAACAGGAATAAGAATTATTTTATTGTCTTTTGTTTCAATAATAAATTTTGTTCCCTTTTCTATATTATTTTTTTTCCTCAGTCTTGAAGGCAGTATAACCTGCCCCCTGGAAGAAACTGTTGTTAAAATCATTATGAGGACCTTTCTTTGATTTAATGTAAGTTAATATTAATACAGTATATAATAATTTGCAATACAGTTAATAAAATATTGACTTACAATATAATTATAAGCTTACATTAAAAAATATCTACTCAGGTTATGACATTTGCATCCCTGAACCATTTAAATGTATCTTCTATCGACTGTTTTATGGGCCGGGGGTCATATCCCAGCTCTTCCGTAGCTTTTCTGTGACTAATAACAGAATTGCTTTGAAGCGTAGCGATCGAATAATTTGTAAACCTGGGTGTTTTGCCAGAAAGTTTATAATATGCCGGCATGAAAGTTGAATAGACTTTCACAAGCCAGCCCGGGATATTGATTCTGGGACCATTTATTCCAGTTGCTTCCTCAAGGCCTTCAAACATATCCTTCATAGTGATACGCTGACCGGAAAGAACATAATTAGATCCTGATCTTGCTTTTTCTGCTGCCAGGATATGTCCTTCGGCAATATCCCTTACATCAACAAAATCATATGCCCCTTTTATGGCCATTTTTATCTTTCCATTATAGAAATCAAGAAAAGTCTGAGTGATAGGAGATAGGCGCCAGTCATATGGACCGAGAACGCCAGTCGGACAAACTACGACCGAATAAAGTCCCTTATCTCCTGCCTCCATTACTTCAATACTCGCCTGAGCCTTTGAACGGTCATATTCCCCCCTTTCATTTTTAGGATCATATGGCATACATTCATCAATAACGGTCCCCATGGGCGGTTCTTTGAGAGCATGTATTGTGCTGGTATAGATAAGCTTTTTAACCTTCGCTTTCAGGCAGGCTTTTATGACATTTCTTGTACCTTCCAGATTGATCTTCCGGATAAGCCGGTCCTCGCCGGGCATGATGGATATTTTTGCAGCAAGATGATATACAGTATCTATTCCCTGAAAAGCCTCCACAAGTGACCGCTGGTCCAATATATTTCCGGTAACTCTTTCCACTGAAAGATCTTTTAATGCAATAAGATCAGAAGTGGGCCGCAGGAATGCCCTGACTTTCTGGCCCCTTTCAAGAAGCTTTTGGATAAGTACATTTCCTATAAAACCGGTTGAACCCGTTACAAGATCCATTTTGACCCGCTTTCTATTAATATTATATATATGCTAATAAATATTTCTGCAAGTATATTATGAAAGACTTAATAAATCTAACTAATTCATGTTCCGCCAATACATTCAATACAGGCAAAAGATTTTTAGTAGGAATTTTAAACAGAACTACTATAGGGTGGCTATGAAACCGGGTTTATATCTTCCAGAGTTTATTTGCCCTTACTATTCTTACATGTTTAAATAGCTTTACTGAAATTACATGTAATAATAATTAAACTAATATTACATCAGCTCGATGAACTTCTCTAACTCAGTTATCGCCATTGAATATATTTCTAATTATTTTAAAACAAATATAGGAAATAATTATATGAATATTGACAGAGGCGTATAAAAGGCGTATATTGTGGGCATATAATAAAGGATGGTTGCAATGAGCAAGAGTAAAATAAATATAACATTAGATAAAGACTTAATAGAATATGCCAAGATTTACGCAGAGGAACAGAGAACATCTGTATCCGAAGTATTTACTCAATTTGTTTTAAACCTAAAACGCATCAGGGAAGGTGATCCAACTGAATTAATTCTGGCAGATCCAGCTTTCAAAGAGAGTCTTTTAGAAACTATTTCAAGAATTAGATCAGGTAAAGTTAAATGGTCAACTTATAAAGAAGTCTTTAAATGAATGTACTTTTCAGTGATACTTTCATAGAATCCCTAAGAAAATTTAGTTCTATTAAAAAAGCAATCAAAAAGAAAATAGATATGATTGTAGAAAGTCCTATTGCCTCAGGCGGACCGCTTAAAGGCAGCTTTAGAGGATACTATAGTTGTCCGGTTAGAAAAAATTTTATTATTATTTATTTGTATTGCAGTATATGCCGAAGAAAAGGTGATGATAAAATAGTTATTTGTAGTGATTGCAGTGAGTGCCCGGATGATACAATTAAGTTTGTTGCTCTGGGGCCGCATGATGAAGCATATAAACAGACATAATCCCTGCTACTCATGTAAATACTCTGACTATATTGAATTAATAAAATAAAACTTTCACAAGAATAAAATTATTTTTATAATTAACGAAAATTTGAGATAATAAAATAACAAAAAGTATCAATAAAAACCTTATCAGGATAACAACAATGAAGATACATCATTATAAGCAACCTTCTATTAATAGAATATTAGATAGCAGCTATAAGAATAAATAATAGAACATATATAAGAATCACAATAATGCTGAAAAAGAGCGAAGAGCATATAGAAAGCTTTAATCCCTTTTTTA
>CBDUUS010000036.1:0-8189 GCA_965370465.1 uncultured bacterium
GACTCTTCAGCCGGTTCTTCAACTGGTTTCTCTTCAGGTTCTTCTTCAGGTTCTTCTTCAGGTTCTTCAGCCGGTTCTTCAACTGGTTCCTCTTCAGGCTCCCCGGGCGATTCATTTTCACCTTCTGTAGCCGGCAGGCTCTTTTCTGACTTTTCTGACTCTTCTGACTCTTCTGATAATCCCTGTACCTCTATCTTCTCCGAGTTATCTCCTGAAGAATCCTCTGAGGCTTTGTCCTGTTTTTTCTCGCCTGGCTTTAAAAGGGCTATCCCGTCCACGATTTGTATTTTACTGGAATCATACATATACTCTTTTGGATTATCAAAACTCCACCCTATAGACATCGCACTAATTTCTGATACCGGTCCAGTAAGAAAAATACCACTGGAAAAAATCGTCGTTATTAGAAAAATCAATATAAAAGTACAAACAGCTGCAATGGAGACTATTTTTCTTAATCTATATTTCTGTACCTCTTTTTTATTTTTGCTGAATTTCTCAGGAGAAATGAATATATACGCTGGCAGCGCTACAATCAATAAAAAAGCTTCTAATAAAATAACTACAAAGGCAATACCAAGAGTTCTTAGAATGCCTCCATCAATAATAACCCCTTTGGATTTATTGATTATTGCCGAAATGCGCAATATGAAATTTAACCATATAATTTTTATTTTTTTTAGATTCATAAATTTATATAAGTAAAATAATAGAAATAATACCTAAAGCTATAAAACAGATCACAAAATAATTTAAATATTTATCCGCCCTACTTAATACTCTCTCATACAGGCTTTGATCGATCTCAAAATATTCAGTCGAGCTAATTGCACTTTTTTTGCCTGTTTCATCATTATAAGCCATTACCTGCAGCCAGTATTTCCCAGGCTGCAATTGAAAGCCATTAATATCAGTTTCAAGGCTCCAATATCCATTTTCATCTGTATCAGCAATATAAATTTTTATATTGCTATCCTCTATAGCATTGTCCCCCTGTTTTTTGCCAATATTAACAACAATTTTTGTATCTTTATCTCCCCTGCCGCTCATAATTAAATTATTATTTATCTCTTTTAAATTTTCTACAATGGGCGGGGTAATAGAAGTATCTATCTGCGCCCCATAGACATCAGGCAAGCTATAGCTCTGTTCGCTTACTGGTTCATACTCTTTTTTTACCGACGCAATAGAAGCCTGCCTGAAATCAAAATACAAAGGTGCGCCCACTATTAAAACCAATTTGATCAACCAGACTATTAAAATCACAATCAAAGAAGACAGAGTTAATATTCTTCGGATTTTATATTGTGAACTATCTCCAGTGTTCCCTCCTTTAGACACCAGGTACAAAGGGAAAGATATAATAACAAGAAATAGCTCTAAAAAGACAATAATAAAAACATCCAGGATGGACTTTAGAGCATGGGAAATTAAAAGATTATTCTTTTTTCTATAGATTACTGCAGTTGTATGCAGTATTAAATTTGTCCAACGTCTTCTCATATCAAAAAAGTTTTAATTAAGTTAAAATTCTATTGATCTTCTCAGATAATTCGCTTAGATCGGTGGAAGCTTTTACATAATAATCCTCGGCACCTATCTCTAATCCCTTTTCCATATCACTTTTTTGACCCAGATTACTCAAAATAATGACTGGTATTTCTTTTGTAGTTTCATCACTTTTTAGTGATTCCAAAACTTGAAAACCATGCATCTTTGGTAATATTAGATCCAATAAAACTAATTCAGGTTTTTCTTCCCTGACTAATTTTAACCCGGACTCTCCATCTTTTGCAGACAGTACCTCAAAACCATTGCTCAATAACTCAATATTTAAAGCCCGTAATAAAATTTGCTCATCTTCGATTACCACTATTTTCTTAGACATAATATCCCTATTTAATATATTTTTACTATTTTAAAATACTCTTCTTTAATATTTTCAAACCTCATGTTTTCTTAATTCATTTAAAAAAAAATTTCTTTTTCTATTAATAAATAAATATTTGATTATATAATTATATATAAAATTATATAATTTTACAACATTTTCTAATATATTTTAAAATTAAAGTTTGATTCTTTATTATAGATTATAATTCTATAAATACCACAGTATTTAACGCAATAAAAATATCACTTCAAGATCTGGAAATATTTATCAACCAGTTTACAAAATTTTCATTTATGAATATTCTAAAATCTACCAGACATTCAATCCGGGTTTTAGCAGACACCAAAATCCATCTATAGACCCAACACTCCCGTTTTATTGAAGAAGAACTCAAGGACTGACCTGATCAATAATTATATATGCCCATTAAGAGGCCATCTGAATCCCTCAGGTATAAGGTATCAAAGTCATTGTTCCATACAGGTCTGCGGCTATCCCAATATAATACATCCTTACTATCGGCCCCTTTGCCGGAAAAAAGGGTGATTTTTGATCCAGGATAAAATTTCCGGGGACCAAATACATATATATTTGTCCCGCTGTCTTTTATGGTCCAGTCCAGGGTATTCAAAATATTGTCCCCGGTATTCTCCAGAACAACATATTCGCCATTTTTATTCTCATTATCATTTCCCGGGGCATCATAGAAGACTTCTATGTATATATCATTAAATTCTGACAATTCCCATAATCCGAGATTATTTTCTCTTGCATATCTTTCCGCTGTCAGAATATCTTCGGCATATTTTACATCAGGCGGATAGGTATAAATATTTGCAAAACCCCTTTTGACCATCTCAAGATTTATAAAGATATCTTTTAGAAAAACATAGCGGAGTTTCCTTCCATACATATCGCAATCTGACACATCCTTCTCCAGGGTAATATCTTTCCCCTGGATCATTATCTCCAAAACATCCCTGGATTCCATATAAAAATACATCCCCTTCTCCGGAGTATTAATACCGAGAAACCTTACTCTGTCTCCATTTGAAAGTATTATAGTATCCCCATCAATGACCTCTGAAACCATATACAGGTCCTGTGCGGATTCTGACCCTGCAAATACATTATTCTCTATGGGATTTTCTTCTGATTCAAACTCATAAAATAGTCCGCATCCGGACAGAAGGATTAAGCTTATTGAAAGAAAAATAATTGAAAATGGAAAAATAGTCCTCATATAGTCAGCTTTTCCTGTAATCAGAGATCCTTTTGCGCATTTCCGGATCAAGCCTTTTTTCAAGAGGATAAAAAGCTCTTTTTGTACTTGTATTTTCTTTTTTTATTCTTTTCCTTATATCACCCCTGATAGAATTCAGCTCAAGACCAAATTCCCTGCAGGACCTCCTGACAGTATTTTTACCAAATATGACTTTCTGCTGGGAATAATCAGAGGTCACTACACATATCTTTCTATAATCGGACCATCCAGAGACAAGTTCCTCAATAATAGTATCTGCTGTCTCTCCTTTCCTGGAGTAAATGACCTTTATCTGATCGATCATTTCGCTGCTCCTGAGCTGATTTCCTCTCTTGCTTGCATCAAATACCAGGATTAGATCGTGATCCTTCTGGGAATTATATGCAATGAGGTCAGCTATCAACTTCTCCCTGTAATATTCGATATCATTATTATCAAGCCTGCCCGCTTTAAAAAAATTAAAAATAAAATTATAGCCATCGATTATCAATAGGTCCTTCAAGTTTTCTTCCCTTCATGCTTCTCCTGGAGATAGTAAAGGATGATCCCGCTTGCCACTGATACATTTAAGGACTGCATCCTTCCTGTCAGGCTTATCGATACAAGAACATCGCAATTATCGGTTACGATCCTGCTCATGCCTCTATCCTCGCTTCCCATCACCAGCGCAAGAGGGAAGACAAAATCGGTATCGGCTATATCCCGGACCCTTTTGTCCTTTTCAAGAGTCGTTCCGTATATCCAGAACCCGGCTGTCTTTAATTTCTTTATGGCCCTGGTAAGATTTGTGACCGTGAAGATGCTGATCCCTTCCAATGCTCCGGCAGATATTTTGGAAACTTTCCTGTTCAGTGAGACACTTCTCTTTTTGGGTAGTATTATCCCATCAAATCCAAAAGCGCGGCAATTCCTTATAATGGACCCAAAATTTCCAATATCAGTTATCCCATCCAGTATCATGAGCCTTGAGCCGGTA
Source organism: uncultured bacterium (assembly GCA_965370465.1). Lineage (GTDB taxonomy): Bacteria > Actinomycetota > Humimicrobiia > Humimicrobiales > Humimicrobiaceae > M55B120. The sequence goes on from CBDUUS010000036.1 coordinate 4,135, forward strand.
TACATATTATTCTCAAGATAATGGTCCATATCTCCAGGATTATATGCTGATACCCTCGCTATTATATTCTGAATGCTTTTTTCTTCCCCGGCAAAGCTTTTAAAATCCTGTTCTCCTGCTATTGCTACCTTTAGTTCTTTTTTTGAAGCAAGCTTAAGTATCTTTTGAATGCGCCTGTCCTGTTTTCTCCGGTCAGAGATAATTATTTCATAGATCTTTCTATGGCCGGCATTTATCTCGAGCAATGTAGTTATGGCATTGATGCCATATATATGTTCAGGGCTCTGGTTATTATTATTTTCCATAATCATTACCGGAGGTCCCTGCCGGGTCCAATGCGTCGATCCCTGTGCTTCCAGATGGTCCCTTCTTTCCTGTCTTCAAGAATAATGCCCATTAACAGCAACACATCCCTGATCCGGTCAGCTTCTTTAAAATCCCTATTTTCCCTCGCAGCATTCCTTTGCTTGATGAGCTCTCCTATTTTTGCTATTTCAGAGTCTTCCCTGCTGCTTTCTCCCATTTCTTTTAATTCCCTGGAGAGATTTAAACCAATCACCCCGCTTAGCTGGATTATCTTTTCATACGTTTTTCTGAGTGCGGTTACCAGCAGAATTCCGGTCCTAAAATCCGGATTCTGAATCACCGAATTTATATTTTTCACACAATCAAAAATCACACCTATGCCCCTGGCAGAATTAAAGTCATCGTCCATGGAAATTTTAAAGTCACTTTCAAGCTTATCAGTAATGGCCTCGACCTTTTGTGAGAGTCCTGCCTCATCATTACCATTTTTTGCATTGCCCTTTATAAGGAAATCCATATTCTTGAGAGTGTTTACTATCCTTTCAAGAGCTTTTTTTGCTTCTTCAAGCTTCCCGCCGCTAAATTCAAGCGGACTCCTATAATGTGTTGACAGGGTATACATTTTTATTATATCAGGGGAGTACTTCTTTAAAAGGTTTTTTAATACCCAGTCTTCCTTCAGTCCGCTGGATTTGGACATTTTTTCCGCTTTTACTTCTATCATACCATTATGCATCCAATAATTAGAAAAATTTCCCTTATCGGGGTATGCAGCCTCTGATTGTGCTATTTCATTTTCATGGTGCGGAAATACCAGATCTATCCCTCCGCCGTGGATATCAATATTATGGCCCAGTATATTGATAGACATTGCTGAACACTCAATATGCCATCCGGGCCTTCCTTTTCCCCATGGACTGTCCCAGCTGGGCTCTCCTTCTTTTGCCTTTTTCCAGAGAGCAAAATCTATCCTGTTCTTCTTTTCAAATACGGAACATTCGGATTCCTGCATCTCCTCTATCTTCTGGCCCGATAATTTCCCATAATCCTTAAACTTTGCTACATCAAAATATACATTTCCGTCTATTTCATACCCATACCCATTTTCAAGTATTCGGGAGATCACATCAATTATCTCATCTATCATCTCAGTGGCCAGAGGCATGGAATCAAATCCATCAATATCAAGACCTTTTAGATCTTCCATAAATGCCTTGATATATCTCTTCGTTATCACTTCATAGTCAACTTTTTCTTCATTTGCCTTATTTATTATTTTGTCTTCTATATCTGTGATATTCTGAACAAGATTTACCTTATAGCCCAGATGCTTAAAATAATTTCTTACCATATTAAAAACTATAATAGGCCTTGAATTGCCTATTGAAATAAAATTATATACAGTTGGGCCGCATACATACATATTTACACTGCCCGGTATCCTCGGCTTAAATTCCTCTTTCTTACGGCTCAATGTATTGTATAATCTTAAACTCAAATTTATTTCTCCTTACTATCCTTTTTGTTTTCTTGCTTCTTTAATTGCTTCTCAAGTAAATCAATACGGGCACAGCAATCACTTATTATATCACTTACCGGATCGGGCAGATGCATCTTATGCGAAGCATCCGAGAGTACCTTCTCACCGCCTACTTTTACGATCTTCCCTGGAACGCCTACCACAGTGCAATTATCAGGTACCGATTTAATTACTACTGCTCCTGCCCCTATTATCACATTTTTGCCAATTTTTATAGAGCCCAGCACTTTTGCACCAGCGGATACTATCGTATTATCACCTATACTGGGATGTCTCTTGCCTTTTTCCCTGCCGGTCCCGCCAAGCGTGACACCCTGAAACAGTGTAACATTATTACCGATCTCTGATGTCTCTCCTATCACTACGCCCATGCCGTGGTCCATAAATATTCCATGTCCGATCTTTGCTCCGGGATGTATTTCTATCCCTGTAAAAAACCTTGAAACCTGTGACATGCATCCCGGTATAAAGGGTATTCGGTGCCTGTAAAACCAGTGCGCTATCCTGTGATTTACGATCGCATGTATACCTGAATATGTGAGTAATATCTCAAAAGCATTCGTGGCTGCCGGATCCCTGTCCCTTGCGGACCCGATCAGATCCTTTATTTCGCTTATCATTCCCATTTTTTACCTGCCAAAATCATTGATTTAATTATCATTTAGATATTTTAATGTTTGCTTAAGTCTTTGTATACATTTATTTGTGCCCAGTATTGAAATTATCTTTGGGATCTCGGGTCCATGCGCCTCTCCAGTAAGTGCAGCCCTTACTGGCATATAAAGATATTTGCCTTTAATATTTTCAGGCTTAAGCCTGCCTGCTGTACTTTTCATCAGTTCCCTGGCTCTTTCTTCATCTTCCTGTAAGGTTATTTTTTTATCCTCTCCGATTATTTTCCTGCTATCCGCTAATTCTTCCAGGAGTACGGAAAGCACCTTCACAGATGTATCTTCGCCAAGAACCTGTTTGGACTCATTGCTGTACTCGGTGATTTCTCCGGCAAATAACCCTTTCACCAGGTCTGGAAAATCGCTTAAAGTCTTTAGCTTATCTTTGAAGACTTCTACACTCCTGCATACTTGTAATTCAAGTGCCGGATCCATGGATACAATATTACTAATTATTTTCTCTTTTTCAAGATAGGGCATGAGCAGCATCATTAACTTTTTAGTATTCATCTTTCTTATATATATGCCACTCAGCCAGTTTAATTTGTCCATATCAAAGACAGCAGGACTCTTTGATATATCCTTGATCTTGAATCCCGGACCAATATCATCGATTGTAAATAATTCTTCTCCGCCGCGGGGAGCCCACGACAGAAGCGATAGATAATTTGCCATTGTCTCCGGAAGATATCCCATTTCCCTGAATTGTCCGATAGTAGTGGATCCATGTCTTTTACTCAGTTTAGAGCCATCATTTCCCATTATCATTGAAAGATGGGCAAACAAAGGAAGCGGTTTCCCGAGGCTTCCGTAAAGCAGCACCTGCCTTGCAGTATTGCTTATATGATCTTCGCCCCTTAAAACATGGCTTATCTTCATATCAGCATCATCTACGACAACTGCAAAATTATATGATGGAGTACCGTCTGATTTTATTATGATAAAGTCTCCGATCAGATCCGACTTAAAGCTGATATTGCCCCTTATAAGGTCATTAAAGCTTATTTCCCTGCCCTTATCGACAATATACCTGATTGCATAGCTTTCACCGGACCTTATCTTCTCCTCAATATCTTTATCATCAAGATCCCTGCAGTGATTATCATAAACAGAATCCTGGCCCCTGGCATACTGGTCCGCCTTTAACTTTTCAAGCCTCTCGGGAGTGCAAAAACATTTATATGCCATACCTTTTGCAAGCAGTTTTTTAGCTGACTTTAAGTAAAGATCGAGCCTGTCTTTTTGCCGGTAGAACTCATCCCATTTGATACCCAGCCATTTTAGGTCATCCACTATCGATTTTTCATACTTCTGGTCTGATCTCGATATATCGGTATCTTCGATCCTCAGAATAAGCTCTCCTCCCATGCTTTTTGCTGCAAGCATATTAAAAAGGGCCGTTCTTGCGGTACCAATATGCAGCCCGCCTGTGGGTGATGGTGCAAATCTAAGTCTCGGTCTCAATTATCCTCCATATCAATCAATATTTTCTCTTATTATATTAACACATAAAAACAAAATCTGTCTTTGATATTGGC
>CBDUUS010000037.1:0-8166 GCA_965370465.1 uncultured bacterium
AATCCTGCTAAATTTAAAGCAATGGGAGCAAAAATACCCAAAGGGGTTCTGTTATATGGCCCCCCGGGAACAGGTAAGACTCTACTGGCAAGAGCTGTTGCAGGCGAAGCAGGGGTACCGTTTTACTCGATAAGCGGTTCTGAATTTGTAGAGATGTTCGTCGGCGTGGGTGCTTCAAGAGTCAGGGATCTTTTTAACCAGGCCAGAGCGAGCCAGCCTTCAATAGTGTTTATGGATGAGATAGACGCAGTCGGAAGACACAGGGGAGCCGGTCTTGGAGGAGGACATGATGAGAGGGAGCAGACACTTAATCAGATACTTGTTGAGATGGATGGTTTTAGTCAGGATAGTACGGTGATACTGATCGCTGCTACAAACAGGCCCGATATACTTGACCCGGCGCTGCTTAGACCGGGAAGATTTGACCGCCAGATCGTGGTTGACAGGCCCGATCTCCTCGGCAGAGAAGGAATACTTAAGATACATGCAAGGGGAAAACCTCTTGATAAGTCTATAAATATAAAGACGATTGCAAAACAGACTCCAGGATTTACGGGTGCTGATCTTGCAAATCTCTTGAATGAGGCATCCCTTCTCGCCGCAAGGCACAATAAGAAAAAGATATCTCAGTTTGAAATAGAGGAGGCTGTCGAAAGAGTGATAGCAGGTCCGGAGAAAAAGACAAGAGTGATCTCAGAAGAGGAAAAAAGGATAATCGCATTCCATGAGTCGGGACATGCACTTTTATCCTATGCCCTGCCTTATACTGACCCGATACATAAGATATCTATAATCCCCAGGGGAAGAGCTCTTGGATATGTTATAACTCTTCCTGAAGAGGACAGATTTCTTAAATCGAAGAAAGAATTGCTGGATAATATAACCCAGCTTTTGGGAGGACGGGCAAGTGAGGAGATGAACTTTGCAGATATTACTTCCGGGGCGCAGAATGACCTGGAAAGGGCAACAAAGATCACCAGAAAGATGATAACAGAGTATGGGATGAGTGACCGGCTCGGTCCGGTGACTTTTAAGGGAGAAGAAGACGAAGTCTTCCTTGGTAAAGAGATAGCAGCAAGACCGCATTATAGTGATAGTATTGCTTCAGCTATTGACGAGGAGACACATAATATCATAACTTCAAGCTATGAAAAAGCCAAAAAGATCCTTGAGAAAAATAAACTTGTCCTGGCAAAGCTCGCAAAGGTGCTTATTGAAAAAGAGACTCTTTCAAGGGGAGAAATATTAAAGCTGCTTGCAGAAGTCGAAACCAAAAAGGTAAAGAAGATAAAGAAATCTGTAAGCAAGAAAAAAGTTGTCTCAAAAACAAGCAGCAAAACAAAGAAGAGCCCGCCAGGAGCCAGAACAAAGGCTTCAGATAAGAAAAAATAGGGTCTTTCAGCATAATGCCGGGATGAAGGTTTAAATATTAAAACAAGTAGCTTTATGCTGAAAGATTTTTTTATAAGAAAATGATCCTATCAAATAAACTGAAAGGACATCAGTGGATAAGAAAAAGATTGCTGAAGGCGTAAAGATGATACTGGATGGAATAGGCGAGGACAGCAGCAGAGAAGGACTTATCAGAACCCCTGAAAGAGTCGCTGATATGTATGAAGAGATATTTTCTGGACTGGGTAAGGATCCTTCAGATGCACTCGGACCTATGTTTGATGAAAATCATGACGAGATAATACTTATAAAGGACATACCTTTTTATTCGGTCTGCGAACATCATCTTGTACCTTTTATAGGAAGGGCCCATATAGCATATGCTCCGAATAAATCCGGGAAAATAGTAGGTCTTTCCAAACTTACCAGGGTCCTTGAGATAGTGGCAAAAAGGCCCCAGATACAGGAGAGGCTCACTACCATAATCGCGAATTCGATTATGGAAAAAATCGAGCCAAGGGGAGTCATGGTCATAGTAGAAGCGGAGCATCTCTGTATGAGTATGCGCGGGGTCAGGAAACCAAACACTTTAACAGTCACTTCTGCTGTAAGGGGTCTCTTTAAGAATAATCCAGCCTCCAGATCGGAAGTGCTTTCTCTTATACATAGTGGAAAATAACACTTTTTCTTTAGTGGTCGATATGAAATATAAAATCAGGGCGCTTGATATAAAAAACAGGCCGGAAGGCATGTCTGAATATGATAAGATCGGGGTCACTGCCCCGGGCCAGAAGATAATGTCGGAGAAATTATTCCCGCTGGCGGTAAAAATAAAGGGGCTAAAAGTGCCAGCTGCAGATATATTGAAACAGGAGATGCTGGCAAGAGGAGGGGATGCCGGCACTTCCAGAAATACGCTGATTGAGAGATCAGGAAAAACTGATGTCATAATCGAAGGAAACCATAAGAGTTTTGAGAGCCTTATAATAAAGCTTAAGATGCAGCCATTCGGTTTAAAAGAGCTATCAGCTGAGCTGGGAACATTCCTGCGCAGTTATTTGAAAAACCGGCTGGATAAAAAATACTTAATAGGCAGTAAAAAGTTTAATACCGGATCGTCCCCCCTTATAATGGGGGTACTAAATACCACACCGGACTCATTCTTTGATGGCGGGAAATATAATAGCTATGAAGATGCAGCGGAAAGAGCCGGAAAGATGATAGATGAGGGAGCAGATATTATTGATATAGGGGGCCTGTCCTCCAGGCCCGGGTCAAAACCGGCAGGTCCTGAAGAAGAGCTTAAAAGGACAATACCATTGATCAAATATATCCATGATAATTTTAATGTTCTGATATCGATTGATACTTACAGGTCAGAGGTCGCCTCGGAAGCTGTTTCTGCCGGAGCCCATATAATAAATGATATAAGTGCATTTACAATGGATGATAATATGGCTTCAGTTGCGTCCAAAAGCGGTGCAGCAGTAGTTCTCATGCATATGCAGGGCACTCCATATGGCATGCAGGACGATCCACAGTATATCGATGTGGTAGATGAGGTATATGAGTATCTTAATAAGAGAGCGTCTTATGCGGTCAGATCCGGCATATCTGCTGATAAAATAATAATAGATCCAGGCATAGGCTTTGGAAAGACTCTGGACCATAATCTTGCCATACTTAACAAGATCAGAGAATTTGGCTTTATGGGGTTTCCCGTCCTTGTAGGTGCATCGCGAAAATCATTTATCGGGAAAGTACTTGATCTGCCGGCAGAGGAAAGGCTTGAAGGCAGTCTTGCAGCAGCAGTATGGACGGTAATAAATGGAGCAAGCATCCTGCGGGTCCATGATGTGGCCGCTACGGTAAGAGCGGTAAAGATGGTCCATAGCATTATGAACGGTTATTAGCAAAAATTATATTGTCCGGGGTGATCCATTCTGAAGATATTAATAAATAATCTCAAACTATATGGTTATCACGGTGTGAGGGAACACGAAAAGAAGGACGGCCAGTTTTTCCTCTTTAATATAATTGTTCATATCGGAGATTTGGATTTTGCTGAAAATAGCAGACTTGAATGTACGCTTAATTATTCCGATGTCATAAAAGAAATAAGAAGAATAAATGATAATGAAAGATTCGATCTCCTCGAGACATTCTGCCAGGTTCTGGCAGAATGTATTGCCGGGATGTCAAAACTTGTTAAGAGAGTGGATGTCAGGATAGAAAAACCCTCTCCCCCTATTGATGAGAAGCTTGATTCTGTCGGGGTGCAGTATAGCCTGATAAAAGAAGATCCGGACTCTTTTCCCATAAAAGTGTTTCTTTCACTCGGCTCCAATATGGGAGACAGAAAGACAAATCTAAAAGAAGCCCTGGTGCTCCTCGGAAATAATCCGGAGATAAGCATATCAGGTATCTCCTCGCTTTATGAAACAGAACCGATGTATGTACAGGATCAGAATAGTTTTTATAATATTGCAGCTGAGATAAGTGCCGGAAGCAAGATGGGACCCTTTAAACTTCTCGGTCTTATAAAAGAAATCGAATATTATATGGGAAGAAAAAAGGGAGGAGTCAGATATGGCCCCAGACCTATCGATATAGATATACTGTACTATGGCAATGAAAAGATTGAATCAGATATACTCCAGATACCCCATCCCCGGATCGCCGAGAGGAGATTTGTACTCCTGCCATTAAGCGAGATCGCACCGGATATCAGTATAGGCGGCATGGATATAAAGACATATATAAAGGGGAAAAGCCTGCCCGGCAAAGCTGAGATTATTTCACCATTTGAGATTTAGATATCAATTTGACTACAGTATTAAATGAAGACTTGATTAAATTATATTTTACCAGGAGCCTATACCAATCAACAAGAACCATCTTTAAAACAGTAAGAAAACTCTAGAATATTTGGCATATCTGAAATAATTAAAAAAATCTTAATCAGTGGTCGACTGCAGACATTTATAGTGTCACTTTAATAAAAAATAGTAACACTAATATCGAGAGGATGAACATGCATATACCTGATGGTTTCATAGACCTCAAGACCGCAGTTACTACAGGGGTGATATCTGCAGGAGGGCTGGCCGGAGCGATTTATGGTGTAAAGAAATATTTTAAAGCCCGTGTGATCGCCATGATGGGAGTGATGAGCGCCCTTATTTTCGCTCTGCAGATGATTAATTTTACAATTCCCGGCGGTACTTCAGGACACCTTCTCGGAGGAGCGCTGGCAGCCATTATTGCATTTCTTCTTACATTTATTATAATGCCAGCATCACTAAAAATAATCGAGATCACAAAATTGATCTAATAAATGATAGAAGATATACCGGCTGTCAAAATAGATGACTTATCCTATAAATACCTTTCCAGCAACCAGCTGGACCAGGGTAATGCTGTGCTTAAGCAGGTACTCGAGAATATAAGCTTTAAGGTCAAAGAAGGGGAGAGAATATCTATAATAGGACCCAATGGAGCCGGTAAATCTACCCTTCTTCTAAATATTGCTGGTCTTGCTGATGATAAATATCGCGGGGGCAGTATTCATATATATGGAAAGGCTGTTAATAGGGCCAATATCTATGATATACGCGAAAATATAGGATTTGTATTCCAGGATCCCAATGACCAGCTTTTTTCAACAAGGGTATTTGATGATGTAGCCTTTGGCCTTGTAAATTTTCTCAGTAAGAAGGACCCTGCAAAAGCAAGGGACAAAAGTTATATAGAACAAATAGTCAGATTGAGCCCGGGCAAGGTCAATATGGAGGGGGTAGAGGACATTATACCCCATTTCCTGAGTTTTGGAGAGAAAAAGCTAATATCCCTGGCCACAGTTCTTTCCTACACTCCCCGCATACTTATTCTTGATGAACCGGCCAGCAATCTTGATCCCAGGAACAGGAATAGCTTCATTGATCTGATAAAAGCCATGGGAAAGGCTATCGTCACGCATGACCTGGATATGGCATATGAATTTTCGGACAGATGCATAATTATAAATGAAGGCAATATAATCTTTGATGGAGATTCGAAGCAGATCCTCAGGGATGCCAGATTCCTTAGGAAAAACAATCTTGACCTGCCTTTGAGGTTTAAAGAATCACAAATTGCTGATAAATAAAAAAAATCCTGGCAGAGTACATCCCTTGCCAGACCTTAATTTCGGGGACGATCTACCGGTACATAGAAGGAGATCTTGTAGAAAAGAAGATCAGCTGAATATAAGTTTCATAATAAATGCTTACCCTGATGAGTTTGATGATTATTTATATTTGATGCTTTAGTGACCCAAAGGACATTCTATAAAAAATGCTATATTATTTAGAGTAGTATTATGCTAATATAATAGCATAATAAAATTAGAAAAAAGGAAGAATTATATGCTTATTAAATCATCAACTACCCTTCGAAATAACTATAACAGTATAGCCAGGCTTGCGCATGAAAAAAAGGAACCTGTTTATATTACTAGAAATGGCGAAGGCGATATTGTTGTTATGAGTATTGAGGCCTTTGAAGAAAGGGAAGCGATGCTTGAACTAAGAGAAAAGATTCTCAATGCAGAGGCTCAAAGACTATCTGCGGAACCAACGGTTTCCCTGGAAGATGCTGAAAAACAGATTCAGGATAGAATTAATGAAAAAGTACAAAGTTGAATTACTGGCAATAGCCCGGGATGACCTGCGGGAAATATTCGATTACATCTTATTGGAAAACAGTAAAGAGATAGCTGAAAAAATTCTGGATAAAATCATAAAGTCATTAAGAAAACTTGAGAGTTTTCCAAATTCAGGCATAAGAGTGCCAGATAAAAAGCTTGAAATGTCAGGAATACGCATAATTGTATCACCGCCATATCTTTCTTTTTATAGAGTTGTTAAGGATAAAGTTCTAATCTATCATATTGTACATGGTGCCAGAAAATATGGGGGTCTGTTTAAGCCTTATATAAAAGATTGATCTATGAAAACCCATGTTAATAATGAATAAAAAGTGCCCTTTACATGCATGCCTTAAAATAATAATATTAATATTGGACAAATTTATTATAGGGGAAGCAATATAAAATGATCTCTGTTGAAGAAGCCCAAAGAATAGTTTTAAATGCGGAGCTAAAGCCGGTGGTAAGAAAGCTGCCCATACTTGAAGCTCTGGGAATGATCATGGCTGAAGATATTATCTCTTCTGATCATATCCCCATATATGATAATTCTACAATAGATGGTTATGCTGTGAGGACCATTGATATAAAGGGTGCAGATAAAAGTTATCCCATAAAGCTCGTACTTGCCGGGGAAGATATTCCATTAGGAAAGACCGCCGGGGCCAGAGTAGAGCCTGGCTTCTGTATTCCCATAATGACAGGCGCTCCAATACCTGCAGGTGCAGATTCAGTGGTCATAAAGGAAGATACTCAGCGGGACGGAACAAGTGTCATGGTATTCCGGGAGATAAAAAAAGGAGAGAATGTCAGATACAGGGGGGAAGATATCAAGAAAGGCAGTACTGTCTTTAAAACTGGCGATATGATAAATCCTGCAGCTATAGGAGTTCTGGCTTCCCTGGGGGTCGATAAGATAAAAGTATACAGGTCCCCGGTCATAGGGGTTCTTGCTACCGGTGATGAACTTATCGGAATTGATGGGAAGTTAATTGCTGGAAAGGTAAGGGACAGTAGTAGTTATTCACTATCCGCACAGATAAAAGATATGAATGTGGAATACAGAAGGTATGGAATTGCCCGCGATGATGAAGAATTGCTTTCGAAAAATATTAAAAAGATATTAAAAGAGTGTGATATTCTGATCCTGAGCGGGGGAATATCTATAGGGGAGTATGATCTGGTAAAGGAAACCCTGGAGGGCCCTGGCGTGGAACTGTTATTTTGGAGAGTCAATCAGAGTCCGGGCAGACTGCTTGCCTTTTTTAAATATGACAGTAAATTTATATTCTGTCTTCCCGGAGATCCGGCATCTGCTATGATCTGTTTTGAGATGTATATAAGGCCCATGATAAGAAAATCTATGGGGTATCAGAGCCTCTTCAGGCCGGCAGTAGATGCAGAAGCAATCCATGACTTCGAAAACAAGGCGGGAAGAGTAAATTTTGTAAAAGTGATAGTTGAAAGAAGACAGGGAGATTATTTATTCAAGACCGGAGGCAGTGAGGAACCGGGGATATTGCCCTTAATGATCAGAGCCAATGGGATAGCATATCTGCCCGCAAATATGGGAGATGTGAAAAAGGGGAACAGGATAAAAGTCTTTTTACTTTCTGAAATTATATAATAAGAAAGAACGGCTCTGATATTAGTAAAATATTTGATAAAGATTAAAATTTATTAAAAGTACTGATGAGTTCTTGTTATGTGATTGGTATTGTTATAAAATCAAAAGGATTTAAGAGCAGATTGAAAACTAAATATATGCTTCGAGTCTTCAATTCCTAGTAAGCTTAAGTAAGCTTATGGATTGCTGACCGGTAGGGTGTAACGGGTAACGGTTGCGCCTCCCAGTGTGGAAAGGAGTAAAAAAGGGTAGCTGATATTATTTAAATATCTGCGGCTCTGATATGGACCATGGAGCATTTTCATTTGAAAATGCTTTTTTATTTGGCCATGCCATCCTTTCAATACGCAGAAAGGATTTTTTATTTATAGGAGAAAGGAACTTATGAGAATAATTAAAAGACCGGGCTTTGTTGTAATTGTCGCATTCCTTACGATATCTTTCTTATTTGCAGGGTGCT
>CBDUUS010000038.1:0-8128 GCA_965370465.1 uncultured bacterium
TATCCTTACCAGAATGAGCTTACTGTGCTTACAAAGAATTTTGCCAATGTATTTATTGATATGTGCTGGGCTCATATCGTATCTCCCAATGCTTCAGTAAATGCACTTCTTGAGTGGTTTGACACGGTACCACTAAATAAGATATCTGCATTCGGCGGGGATTATTGTTTTGTGGATGGAGTATACGGGCACTTAAAACTGGCCCAGCAGGATGTAGCAAAGGCGCTTTCAATAAAAGTTGATGAGGGACTATTTGATATTGATAAGGCCAGGGATGTGGCAAAGATGCTGTTCTATGATAATCCTAAGAATATATTCAGATTAAAGGTTTAGGAATAAGGAACTAAAACGAAGCAAATAATATCCAGGTAATGTGATTATATATATCCGGGCTTTTTTTATAAGTTTTTTAATTAGGATCTATTTGACCGAAATAATACTAGTTGGAAGGTATTAGATAGTGAAAGCTCTGCTATATTATAGTGAAAAAGATTTCTCATAGAAGAAGTGGCCCTGATGTTAGAGCGGAAGATATATAAAGCTTTCTATAAGCTATAGTGTTAATGCATCTAAAAATAGTCAGGACTAATTTTAGATGTTTCTAATTTTGGTCAGCTATTTACCTCAATTTAAATCTGGATAAATGGCCCACTGTGGTAAGTACTATATATTTGTTACTGGTAAAAATTGAATAATTCTGCAATCATAGTTATAATAAATATATTATAACTATTAAGCCTTAATAATATTATTATATTTTTGGAGAAGTTATGAAAAAAAATATTTCCCTGAGTCTTGATAAGGAGCTTATTGATAAGATCGATGATGTATGCAAAGTAAGTGAGCGGACAAAGTCATGGTTTGTCAAAAAAGCTATTGAGAATTATTTTGATGAGATAAAGGATGTAGAAATAGCTCTGCAGAGACTCTCAGATCCAAAAGCAGAGTATATTTCTGAGAAACAGTTAAAGAAAAGCTTAAAAAGCTAGAAGGAAAGCAGATTGAAATACACGGTACTTTACCACAGAAATATAAAGAAAGATCTGAAGAAATTAGATGAAAAGACTATAGGTACGTTCTTTAAGGCGGTAAAGGAAATAATCTTAAAAGATCCTTATCAGGGAATAAGATTGAAGGGGAAATATAGGGATCTGTGGAAATATAGAATTGGAAAATACTACATCATCTACTCAATTGAGGATAATGAATTAATGGTCCTCATATTAAGGATAAGGCACCGAAGAAGTGTTTATGATAATATTTACTTATAAGTTGAGTTGCTTTTCTAAAGGGACCGCAAACTTATTTACATCATACAAGTAAAAGGTTTCTTATAGTATAATTTTTTTATCCGGTCATAGCCTGGTTAAAATATAGTAATAAAATTAAATAAGAATCATTATAGAAAATGAAAGAATTCTCACTTCTTATAAAACCAGCCTCAGCAGACTGCAATATGAACTTAAAATATTGTTATGGGGATTGTCTGAAGCACCGGAATTTTATTCCCGGTTCTTCTAAAAATCTATCAAGCCTATGTTCGGGTTGGAAGATGTTTTATAAACACAGTTTAAACATTTTTAAGGAAATAGCTGATAGTTTCAAGAATAGCAATGATTAAAAAAATTATTAAGTAAGCAGCGCGGTTAAATATGGCAGTATTCTTAGATGAAGCAAAAATAAATGTAAAAGCCGGCGATGGCGGAAACGGCATAGCCACTTTCTTTAACCTGAAGTCCGGCGGCAAGAAGATAGCTTCCGGCGGTAATGGCGGAAAGGGAGGAGATGTAATAATCAAGGCTTCAGATAATATTACCACTCTTTATGGATTTAAAAAGAAAGTCCACCTAAAAGCGGAAAATGGGAAAGCCGGCAGCTCCAATAATAAGAGCGGAAAAGACGGACAGGACCTTATGGTCCCTGTGCCAGCGGGAACAATCATCACCGATAGCGGTAATAATATGGTGGCCGATCTTTCATCTGTGGGCGATGAAGTTCTTATATCCCGGGGCGGGATCGGCGGAAGGGGAAATGCCAGCTTCACATCCCAGTCCAGGCGGTTTCCTTCATTTTATGAAAAGGGCGAGACTACAGAAGAATCCTGGATAAATATGGAACTCAGGCTTGTGGCTGATGTTGCCCTTGTTGGATTTCCAAATGCGGGAAAATCTACAATAATATCTAAGATCTCTGCTGCCAGGCCCAAAATCTCTGATTATCCCTTTACGACTCTCGTACCCACTCTTGGAGTCGTGACATTTGATGATGAGAATTTTGTCGTAGCCGATATTCCGGGGGTCATAGAAGGGGCCCATAAGGGGACCGGTCTGGGACACAGGTTCCTGAGACATATCACCCGTTCTGCCGTATTGGCAATGGTCCTGGATGGCCAGAGGCTCATTGAGCCTGACGGAGAGGATTTATTGTCTGAATCTTATGATGTCTTAAGGAAAGAGATAAAATTATATAATATTGAAGTCTATAAGAAAGATTTTGTGATCATAATAAACAAAGCAGATCTGATCCCGGATAAAGATATGCTTAAAAAGGTGTCGGACCGGCTTTCAAAGGGCGGTAAAAAAGTGATAACCATATCGGCTGTGACAGGAGAAGGCATAAACAGCCTTGTGGCTGATCTGTATGTGAGGGTTAAAGAAAATAGGGAAAGGCTCCCGGCAATAGATGCCATCCAAAAAGAAAAGAAGAAAGAAAAAATATATACCATATCAGGTGATGTTCTTAAAGATAGGAAGATAAGAATCGAAAAAAGTTCTGATGGTTTTGTAGTAAAGAACAAGAGGCTCGAGAGGATGGTAGCTATGACCGATCTTGAAAATGAAGAAGCTCTGGATTATTTAAGGTACAGGCTCAAAAAGATGAAGATCGGGGACAGGCTAAAAGAATTGGGAATAGACGAAGGCAGCACAGTTATCATAGGTAATCTGGTATTTGAACTTGTTGATTAATAGCAATATGGCCTATATTTTTTTTGGCTGATAAAAAGATAAGGGATATTAATAGAATTGGTAAAATGATGTAAAATAGTAAGAAATATTTTGCATATAGGATCTATTTGTAATAATAATGAAAAACAGAGATAAATATTTAAAAAACATAAAAAGAATTGTTATAAAGATAGGCTCCAGCTCGCTGACTTCCCGTGAAGGCGGTCTTGATATAGATAATATGTCCCGCCTTATAAAAGAAGTGAAAGAATTGATGGAGCAGGGTCTGGAAGTGATCCTGGTATCCAGTGGAGCAATGGCGGCGGGGCTTAAATACCTTCAGATCAAAAAAACCCCGAAAGATATTGCCGATGTATCCATTCTTCAGGCTGCTTCGGCTGTTGGACAGGTCGAGCTTATGAAGGTATACAGGGATCTTTTTACCAGCGGCGGCATAAAGGTCGGCCAGATACTTCTTACTCATGAAGATACTACGAGGAGGGAGCAGTATCTTAATATAAGAGGGACAATAAAAAACCTTCTTAAACTTGATATAGTGCCTATTATAAATGAAAATGACAGTGTAGCTATTGATGAGATAAAATTTGGAGATAATGATGAACTCGGTGCAATGGCCGCGGTACTCGCTGAAGCGGATCTGCTTATTATACTTTCAGATATCGAGGGGATGTACAGTGAGGATCCCAGGCTCAATAGCAATGCAAAGATGCTTGGATTTATCGACAAAATAGATCATGAAATAGAGAATTCTGCTGGAGAAGCAGGCTCTTCTTATGGAATAGGAGGCATGCTGTCAAAGGTAAAGGCAGCTAAGATATGCATATTTTCAGGAATAGTAATGATCATTGCAAATGGCCGCAGGGAGAATGTGCTGAGCGATATAATAAAAGGGAAGGAGATAGGGACCTTTTTTAAACCGAAGACGTCAGGAAAAGTCAGAAGCATGAAGAAATGGATAGCTTTTGGGGCAAGGACAAAGGGATCGATAACTATTGACAGAGGAGCCAGGGAGGCTGTCATGGAAAGAGGGAAAAGCATACTTCCGGTCGGAATAACTGAAATAAATGGCAGATTTAACCGGGGAGATACCCTTAAGGTGTTTTCAGCCGGCAATGTGCTCATTGCCAAGGGAATAAGCAATTTCTCCAGTGAAGAGATACGGAAGATAATGGGAAAAAATAATAAGAGCATTCTTCTACAGTATGGGGAGGATATGTGTGGAGAGGTAATACACAGGGACTGCCTTGTAGTTTTTGATTCTAAACAGTAGTATATTTTTAAAAGAGGTTCATCGGGAGGACCATGGATATAGTAACCGGTATAGCAAAAAAAGCAAAAGCTGCTGCAGTCAGTATTGCAGCAGCCAGCACAGGGACAAAGAACAATATCCTTGCCTGCATGGCGGAAGTTCTGGTAGAAAACGCTGCAGCGATACTGAAGGAAAATAAAAAAGATATTGACCGGTGCAGGGAAGAAGGAATACCAGAAAGCCTTCTGGACCGGCTCATGCTTGACGGGGATAGGATAAGGAAAATAGCTGCAAGCATCGATAAGGTCATTAAATTTAATGATCCTGTCGGAGAGGTCATATTCGGATACAATCTTCCCAATGGCCTGATCCTTAAAAATATAAGGGTGCCGCTGGGAGTTGTCGGGATAATATATGAAGCCAGGCCCAATGTTACCATAGATGCTTCTGTGCTCTGCCTGAAGGCTGGAAACTGCATAATACTCCGGGGGAGTTCGCATGCGCTGGATACCAATATGAAGCTTGTGGAGATAATGGGAAAGGTCCTTGAGGATAATGGGTTCTCAAAAGACATCATACAGATAATACCCTCTGCTGATAGAGAGCATGCAGTAAAGCTTATGCAGCTGAGGGAATATATCGATGTATTGATACCGAGAGGAGGAGCAGAACTTATAAGCAGCGTGGTCCAGAATTCAAAGGTCCCGGTCATAGAGACAGGTATCGGAAATTGCCATATATATATTGATAGATACCTGGAAAATATAAGCATTGAGACCATTACGGATATTGTAGTGAATGCAAAGACTCAGAGGCCCAGTGTATGCAATGCAGCCGAAAAACTGCTTGTGCACAGCGATATAGCCGAAAAGGCCATGCCTGTCGTGCTGAGGGCGCTTGAAGATAAAGGTGTAAAGCTTATTGGCGGCGATAGGGCGGCCAGCATATACCAGGGGCTGGAACCTGCATCTGAAAAAGACTGGTACAGGGAGTTTCTGAGCCTCAAGATGGCAGTAAAAGTAGTTGACAGCATTGAAGATGCTGTCTTACATATAAATAAATATGGTTCCCATCATACGGAAACGATAATCACATCCAGCTATCAGAGTTCAAATTATTTTACTTCCACAGTAGATTCATCTACTGTTTTTGTAAATGCTTCCACAAGGTTTACTGATGGAGAAGAGTTTGGCATGGGAGCAGAAATGGGAATAAGCACGCAAAAGCTTCACTGGAGAGGTCCGATGGGACTCGGCCAGATAACGACCAATAAATTTATTGTTCTGGGCTGTGGGCAGATAAGGCAATAAACAGGGAGAATAATCATATATATGGGTAATGCTGATAAAAAGAAAATAGGAGTAATGGGCGGGACATTTAATCCTATTCATAGCGGACATCTGGTGACTGCACAGGAGGCTCTTAACCAGTTTTGCCTGGATGAAGTCATCTTTATTCCAACCGGGGATCCTCCACATAAAGTAGAGGATCAACTTGCAGATGCAGAGGACCGCTATCTGATGACAGTTATCGCGATCTCCTCCAATAGCAGTTTTTTTGTCTCAAGAATAGAAATAGACCGGAAAGGGAAATCCTATACGATCGATACCGTAAAGGAACTCCGGAAGACATACGGCAAGGATTCAGAACTTTTCTTTATCACGGGTGCAGATGCCATACTTGAAATACTTTCCTGGAAAGACACAGATGAGATAGTGATGCTGGCCAAATTCATCGCAGCTACCAGGCCGGGTTATGACCTTTCAAAGATAAATGACTTAAGATCCGCTCTTTTTGCCTCCAGAGAAGGGGGCAATGATAGAATATTTATAATGGAGATACCGGCGCTTGCAATATCTTCGACAAATATAAGGGAGAGGGTAAAAGATCGCAGACCGATCAGTTATCTTGTTCCTGAGGGGGTAAGTAATTATATATTAAAACATGGACTTTATAAATAAAATCGATCTCGATCATGATAAAATGCTATACCTGAATAGCATCATCGGGAGGATTAAAAAGATTATGGACCCTCCATTGTTTTCCCATTCAATAAATACCCTGGAATTCGCTGTAAAGATGGCCGGATCCTATGAAAAAGATATAAACCTTTATGACCTGTGTATAGCCTCTATCATCCATGATTATGGAAAGATATTCGATCAAGAGGAACTTATCCGCCTGGCCAGAAAGCATAAACCTGATATAAGTGAATTCGAACTTGGATTGAAGCCGCTTCTACACGGGCTGATTGGAGATTTTCTGATTGCCAGAGATTTTGGCATCAAAAATATAAAGATCCAGAGGGCTGTAAAATATCATACAATAGGCTCCCGTAATATGACCCTTGAGGAAAAGATCCTTTTTATTGCAGATAAGGTCGAAAAGGGCAGAAAATATAAAAAAGCGGGGGAACTGCGCAAATTGGCACTGAAAAATATAAATTTGTGCTTAATAGAAGTCTATAAAAATACTATAATATATGTAATAAATAATAATAATCTGTTGCACCCCGATACAAGCGGGATATGGAACAGTATTTGTGGAGGTAATTGATTATGTCTTTTGACTACAGAGATGGAGACAATGATGACTACAAAGATGATGAAAATGATTTTTCTGGAAATGAAGATAGCTTCAAAAAAAATGAAGATCATGAATATAGGGAAATAGAAAAAGAGGATCATTCGAGGAGAAGAAATAAAAAAGATTTTGATGATGATTTCTTTAAGGATGAGGATTTTGAATTTGCAGATTATTCTGGAGAAGACATAGAAGAGGAAGGTTATCGCAGCAAGAAGATACGCGAAAAAAGAAAGAGGAGAAAACTATTATATACTTCACTTGCAGTACTGCTGATCATTGCAGTAGCTGCTGTCGGAATCGTATTTGGTTATAAATGGATACGGAATAGATTTTTTAGTACTGTGGAAATACCAGAAGAGGAAAGAATAACCGTACCGGAGTCTCTGGAGCTTGGCCAGGACCTTAATATAATAATAGCGGGTTCGGGAGAGGATCTTCTTGAACCAGAGATAAATTCTATAATATTTACCAGCTATTATAGTGCATCCGGAGAGATGCGCTCACTATGCATGCCGGTAAAGACACTCATGGATGTTCCAGGGATAGGAGCTGAGCTTATAGGTAAATCTGTAGGGATAGGCGGGATGGATCTTCTGTCCCTGACGCTTGAAAAAGGTCTTGGGATGGATATGAAAATAGATTACTACCTGCTTATGGATGTATCCGGCATTGTAAATAAGCTTGGCGGAATAGAGCTGGAGCTGGATCAGGCTTATGTCATAAATAATTATTCAGACGGAAGCACATTCAATCTCGAACCAGGGCCAAATCTTCTTGATGGCGAGGAGGTATTAAATATATTAAAGTATTTCAGCGGCATAGAGAAGGATATACCTCTGAAAGATATGAAGATACAGAAAAAAATTATAGATGCAATGATCTCAAAGATCGTAGGAGAGGATGAGGAAAGCCTGACAAATAATATAAATCTTGTAAAGGATTATATTGATTCAGATTTGAGTCTCGAAGAGCTTTTAAAGCTTTTCTCTACATTCTCAAATATTGAAGCAGGTAAAAATACTGTTTATACGCTCGAAGCTTCTTCTACTGAGCTTGAGGGAGAAGGAATAGTCTATCTTCCAGATGTCGGCGGACTCTCGGACCTGTTCAGCAAAGTGGAACAGATACCTTCCGAAGAAACCGAAGTCTCTGAAAGGACGATAGATATTACTATATTAAATGGAGTGGGCACCCCTGGAATTGCAAAAGAACTTGCTAATATTCTCAATGTGCAAGTCTATGAAAGCGGAAAAAATAAATTCTTTATACCAACAGAAGCAGGCACAGACGGAATAGGAAATGCTGATAATTTCAATTATGTTTCTAC
>CBDUUS010000039.1:0-7951 GCA_965370465.1 uncultured bacterium
AGCAAGGATGAGCTCATCGAAGCAAAAAATGAGATAGAGGAAGAAGACCCCCCAGACGATATTGAAAAAGATGAGGATCTCCAGAGTGATATTAAAGACGATGATGATCCTGGAGATGAAGACAGCCCTGACGATAGTGATGAAGAAAAAATAGAAATACCTTCCATAGAGAAAAGAATAGCAGAGAAAGTAAAACTTATTAAAGAGACTGACAAAATGCTTGAAGAAGAGGAAGAGATTTATCTCGAGGATGTGGACCTTATAAAGAGATCCGGTACTTTCTTTTCTAATATAGAAGAAAAGATGCTGGTCTCTGACGAGACTCTGTATAAGAAGATGAGTATGATATATGGCGATTATTTCAATGGAGGGATGGGAGCAGAAGCTGTAAGGGAACTGCTGAGAAATATTGATTGTGAAAAGGAATCCGAAGAATTAAAAGCCATAATAAAGAAATCAAAGGGCCAGAAGAGAAGCAGAAGCATCAAGAGGCTCAAAATAATATCTTCATTTATAAATTCAAGCAATAAGCCAGAATATATGATACTTGAGATACTCCCGGTGATACCGCCGGACTTAAGGCCGATGGTCCAGCTGGATGGCGGACGTTTTGCTACCTCCGACCTTAATGATCTTTATAGAAGGGTGATCAATAGGAATAACCGTTTGAAAAAACTTCTTGAGCTGGATGCGCCTGAGATAATAATAAATAATGAGAAAAGAATGCTTCAGGAAGCTGTTGATGCTCTTTTTGATAATGGAAGAAGAGGACGCGCAGTAGTAGGTGCGGGAAACCGTCCGCTAAAATCATTGAGTGATATGCTCAAGGGAAAACAGGGAAGGTTCAGACAGAATCTTCTTGGAAAAAGAGTAGATTATTCAGGAAGGTCCGTAATTGTTGTAAATCCCTATCTCAAAATCGGACAATGCGGACTTCCTAAAAAGATAGCGCTTGAACTTTTCAAGCCTTTTGTAATGAAAAGGCTTGTTGATGAAGGCTATGCACAGAATATAAAAAGTGCAAGGACCATGGTGGACAGGGCAAGCGATGAAGTATGGGATATACTGGAAGATGTCATCAAAAATCATCCTGTATTCCTAAATAGGGCTCCTACTCTTCACCGTCTCGGTATTCAGGCTTTTATGCCCATCCTGGTGGAAGGAAAAGCCATACAGATCCATCCCATGGTATGCCCGTCTTTTAATGCTGACTTTGACGGCGATCAGATGGCTGTGCATGTGCCCCTTTCAAGCGAGGCAAGAGCAGAAGCTATGATACTTATGCTTTCTGCCAATAATATACTATCTCCTGCAAACGGGGAACCAATAGTCGTTCCATCTCAGGATATGATATTGGGTATTTATTACCTTACTTCAGAAAGGATAAAATCTGAAGGTGATGAAAAGTATTATAATGATCCCGAGGATAGCATCCAGGCATATAACTATGACATAGTTTCTCTTCATACCCCGATAAAAGTAAAGATCGGAGATAAAGTAATAAAGACAACGATAGGAAGGATCATATTCAACCAGACTCTGCCTGAAAAATATGGATTTGTGAATAAAGAAGTATCTAAGAAAGAGCTGATTTCTATAATTGCAGACTGTATAGGAAAATTTTCTCAGGCCGAAATAATAGAAATGCTTGATTCAATAAAAGCTACTGGTTTTAAATATGCAACAAGATCCGGCCTCACGATAGGTATTGATGATATCAGCATCCCTGATAAAAAATATAAGATCCTCGAAAAAGTTGAAGAAACAATAGAAAAAATAGAGGATTATTATAAACGGGGTGAAATAACGGATTTTGAAAGGCATCAGAAGACAATACAAATATGGTCGCAGGCAAATGAAGATGTTGCCAATGCCATGGAAAAAAACTTTGATAAATTCAATCCAGTCTATATGATGGCTACTTCAGGAGCCAGAGGAAATATCAAGCAGCTCAGGCAGCTTGCCGGCATGAGGGGCCTGGTGGCAAATGCCAGGGGTGATATTATAGACAGTCCCATAAAATCCAACTTCAGAGAGGGCCTGACCGTTCTGGAGTATTTCATATCCACCCACGGAGCCAGGCAGGGGCTTGCAGATACCGCACTGAGGACAGCAGACTCAGGATATCTGACGAGAAGGCTCGTTGATGTCGCACAGGATACTATGGTAACAATGGAGGACTGTATGACAGAAGAGGGGATCCGCCTATTTGTGCTGACGCTGGAAGGAGAACCGAACAAAAACCTTATTGGCAGGGTAAGCCTTGAAGAAGTTAATAATCCTGCAAGTAAAAAGATCATTATAGAGGCTGGTAAAGAGATCCTTGATAAGCATCTTCAGAGATTGATACATGCAAATATTGAGAATGTCAAAGTAAGGTCCGTCATGGACTGTAAGGCAGAGTCGGGTGTATGTCAGAAATGTTATGGACGGGATCTGGCTTCAAGAAAACTTGTAGAAATAGGTGAAGCAGTAGGCACGATTGCGGCTCAATCTATTGGTGAACCCGGGACCCAGCTTACTATGCGTACTTTCCATACAGGCGGTGTAGCATCGACTGTTATCCAGAGATCCATCAAATCTCCAGTGACAGGAAAGTTTGTATTTAAAAAAGAGCTTTTAAAAGACCTCGGTCTCAAGAAGAAGGACTTTATCGATGGAGATACCAATGAGATCATGGAGATCAATATAGAGCTTATACCACATAAGCTTGTCTTCCAGGTCAAGATGGAAAATGGAGATATAGTAGATGTGATCACTCCGAGAGGCGAGACTCTTAAATTAAATAAGAGCATTAATGTCGCAGCAGGCGAGACTTTTGCCAAGCTTATGATGACAGCAAAGAGAAAAACTCATGCTCATAAGCATGAAAAGACCTTTGAGGGCATAGATATAACCAGCGGTCTTCCAAGGATAGTGGAGCTTTTTGAGGCCAGAAAACCTAAAGAGCATTCATCTATAGCAGAGATATCAGGAAAAATAGAGATACAGGATATAGATTCAAGATTCAGGATGGTAACTATTAAGAGCAAGGATGGAAAACAGGAGAAATCCTATCAGATACCGACAAGAGCAAAGTTTAATGTAAATGATGGCGATAAAGTAATGGCCGGGGACCAGCTGACTGAGGGTCCCAGAAATCCTCACGATATCCTGCTTGTAAGCGGGATCAAAGAGTGCCAGCAGTATCTTGTAAAAGAAGTGCAGAATGTGTATAAATCACAGGGTGTTGAGATCAATGATAAACATGTAGAAGTAATCGTGAAGCAGATGCTCAAGAAAATAACTATAATCGATCCAGGCGATACCAGATTTCTGCCGGGTCAGCTGGTGGATAGGCTTGTGTTCGATGAAGAGAACAATAAGATCATATCTAATATGAAACAGCCAGCTACAGCAGAACAAAACCTCATGGGCATAACTAAAGCATCCCTGGCAACTGATAGCTTCCTTTCAGCAGCTTCATTCCAGGAGACGACAAGAGTGCTCACGGATGCTGCTCTCGAGAATAAGGTAGACTGTCTTCACGGGCTAAAAGAAAATGTAATACTGGGAAAAGCGATCCCTGCAGGGACAGGTATAAACAAATTCAAGGATATGGTGCTTTCGTATCCTGGATACAGGGAGGAAGAAAGAGATGAAATGGATATTCTTGAGAAACCAGAGGAAGATGATATAAAGGAGATAGAGATAAATATATAGAGACAGAAGTGGTTAAAAAATGAGCCTTAAATAAAGAATTTAACCACTTTTTTTATTGACATTTTATAATGTAAGTGATAAATTACTTTTTCGTGTCTCAAATATAGGATTTAAATTCTTAACCGGTTTTATCCAAATTATATTAATATAAAAAATAGTAAAGGTAAGTGTTTATGCCCACTATTAATCAGCTAGTCAGAAAAGGCAGAAAAAAAATAGAGAAGAAGAAAAAAACTCCGGCCCTTCAGGAGAATCCGCTCAGGCGGGGGGTATGCATAAGAGTGTATACCACTACTCCAAAGAAGCCGAATTCAGCGCTGCGCAAGGTTGCAAGGGTCAGGCTGACCAATGGACAGGAAGTCACTGCTTATATACCCGGGATCGGGCATAATCTGCAGGAACACTCTATTGTCCTGGTAAGAGGAGGAAGAGTAAAGGATCTTCCCGGTGTCAGGTATAAAGTTATACGCGGAGCTCTTGATACGGCAGGAGTAGATAATAGAAGATCCAGCAGGTCGAGATACGGAGCCAAGAAGCCGAAATAATTTATATTTTTTAAGGAGATTTAATGTCAAGAAAAAGTAAGCCAGTAAAAAAAGAATCTGTTTTAGATCCGGTTTATAAAAGCAAGCTGGTGGGACAGATCATCACTAAGATCTTATTGAGAGGTAAAAAGAGCAAGGCCGAAGGCATTGTATATGGGAGCCTGAAGATCTTAGAAGATAAGACAAAGGAAAATCCCTTAGAAATATTAGATAAATGCATGGATAATGTAAAACCGCTTCTTGAAGTAAAGCCGAGGAGGGTAGGGGGAGCCACATATCAGGTTCCAATAGAAGTTTCTCCTGCAAGAGCAAATACTCTGGCGATCAGATGGATCGTAGGTTTTGCCAGAAAAAGGAAAGAAAATACGATGAAGGACAGGCTTGCTTTTGAAATACTTGATGGAGCGAGCAATACAGGAAACAGCGTGAAGAAAAAAGAAGACCTACACAGAATGGCTGAAGCCAATAAGGCTTTTGCACATTATAGATGGTAATTTATTAGAGATAAGCATTGAATACAGGTGGCCCGGGATGGCAAGGCAAGTATCACTGAAAAACACAAGAAATATTGGAATAACGGCGCATATAGATGCCGGAAAGACAACAACTACTGAGAGGATATTGTATTATACCGGAAAGACCTACAAGATAGGTGAAGTGCATGATGGAGCTGCTGTTATGGACTGGATGGTCCAGGAACAGGAAAGAGGTATCACAATCACCTCTGCTGCGACTACTGCCTTCTGGAAGGACCACAAGATAAATGTAATAGACACGCCCGGACATGTAGATTTTACCGTGGAAGTAGAGAGATCTCTAAGGGTCCTTGATGGGATGATAGCTTTATTTTGTGCAGTCGGCGGGGTAGAGCCGCAGTCAGAGACTGTATGGAGACAGGCTGTAAAGTATAATGTTCCGCGGATAGCCTTTGTTAATAAAATGGACAGGAACGGAGCTGACTTTTTCTATGTGCTTGATATGATGAAGAACAGGCTCAATACCAATCCTCTTCCAGTGCAGATACCTATCGGAAAAGAAGACAAATTCGAAGGGATCATAGACCTCATAAGCATGAGGGCCATAATGTACAAGGATGAGATGGGGATAAAATTTGAATACGAAGATATTCCTGAAGACTTAAAGTCTATTGCTGAAAAATATAGACAGGAACTTATTGAGAATATTGCAAATTACAATGACGGTATATTAAATAAATATGTTGAAAACGAACAAATAAGTGAAGAAGAATTAAAAAATGCTATCAGGGAAATAACTATTAATGTTGAAGGTGTTCCTGTTCTCTGCGGGGCCTCATTTAAAAATAAGGGGGTACAACCGCTCCTGGACTCTGTTGTAGATTATCTGCCATCACCTCTTGATGTAAAAGAGTATCCTGGCATTAATCCTGATTCTGAGGAAAAAGTCATCAGGAAAGCTGATGATAATATGCCTTTTTCGGGTCTTATATTTAAAATAATGACGGATCCATTTGTTGGAAGATTAAGCTATCTCAGGATCTATTCCGGTATGCTCTCAAGCGGTACACAGGTACTTAATACAAACTCTGGCAATAAAAGCAGGATAGGAAAGCTATTGGAGATGCATGCTAATAACCGGATAGAATTAAAGGAGTCCTATGCAGGCGAGATAGTAGCAATAGTAGGGCTAAAGAATGTTAATACAGGTGATACAATAAGTGATATAAGGCATCCTATAAGATTTGAGTCCATAACATTCCCTGAACCAGTGCTGTCAATCGCTATTGAGCCCAGGACAAAAGCCGACCAGGAAAAACTGGGAAGATCATTGGGGCGCCTTACAGAAGAGGACCCTACATTTAGAGTGGAGACTGATTCGGAAACAGGACAGACTATAATCTCGGGAATGGGCGAGCTGCATCTTGAAATAATCGTTGACAGGCTGATGAGAGAATTCGGAGTCGATGCAAATGTGGGCAGGCCGCAGGTGTCCTATAGAGAGACTATAACCAGAGAAGCTCAGGTCGAAGGGAAATATATAAGGCAAAGCGGCGGAAGGGGCCAGTATGGCCATGTAGTGCTAAAGTTTGAATCAAATGATTATGGAAAAGGCTATGAGTTTAAAGATAAGACAAAGGGTGGTGCAGTACCGAGGGAATATATAAAATCAGTAGAAAAAGGTATTGAGGAAGCCATGGGCACCGGAGAAGTAGCCGGTTATCCGGTGGTGGACATTAAAGCGACCCTCCTGGATGGTTCCTACCATGAGGTAGATTCTTCCGAGATGGCCTTCAGGATCGCTGCTTCAAAAGCATTTAAAGAGGCTATGAAAAAAACAAATCCGATACTGCTTGAGCCTGTGATGAAAGTCGAGGTAGTGGTTTCGGATGAATATATGGGAGAAGTGATCGGGGACCTCAATTCAAGAAGGGGTAAAGTAGCTTCAGTGGATCTTAGAAATAAAAGCAGGATCATAAAAGTAGAAGTACCGCTGTCCGAGATGTTTGGATATGCGACGGATCTCCGCTCAAAGACCCAGGGAAGGGCAACATTCAGCATGGAGTTTGTAAAATACGAGCCCATGCCCGGAAAGATAGCAGATGAGATCATTAACCGATATAAAGGAAACAGCATTGCTGTTTAGATATATAAAAAATATACCATCAGAGAAAGGATAAATTATGGCTAAGGAAAAATTTGAAAGGACCAAGCCACATATAAACATTGGAACCATAGGCCATGTGGACCATGGAAAGACCACGCTTACAGCAGCTATAACCATGTGCATGAAAGGCTCCGGCCAGAATGTGGAAACACGTACCTTTGATTCCATAGACAATGCTCCCGAAGAAAAGGAGAGGGGAATAACAATAGCTATTGCCCATGTAGAGTATGAGACAAAAAACCGCCACTATGCCCACGTAGACTGTCCCGGACATGCCGACTATGTAAAGAATATGATAACAGGGGCCGCACAGATGGACGGAGCAATACTCGTAGTAAGCGCAGCAGACGGGCCCATGCCCCAGACAAGAGAGCATATACTGCTTGCAAGGCAGGTAGGGGTACCCTATATAGTAGTATTTCTAAACAAAGTGGATATGGTAGACGATCCTGAGCTTATAGAGCTTGTAGAGATGGAAGTAAGGGACCTTCTAAATGAATATGAATTCCCCGGAGATGATATACCCATAGTAAAGGGCTCGGCCTTAAAAGCTATGGAATGCGAATGCACAGACAAGGCCGCATGTGAAAACTGCAAATCCATCCTGGAGCTTATGGAAGCAGTAGATTCATATATCCCTACTCCCAAAAGAGATATAGACAAGCCTTTCCTTATGCCTGTAGAGGATATATTCTCAATAACAGGAAGAGGGACCGTTGTGACAGGAAGGATAGAAAGAGGGATAGTAAAGATACAGGAAAATGTAGAGATAATAGGAATAAGGCCAGATACCACAAAGACAGTCGTAACAGGGGTCGAGATGTTCAGGAAACTATTAGACGAGGGCCGGGCCGGAGACAATGTAGGGCTCCTTCTGCGCGGAGTAGATAAAGACGGAGTAGAAAGAGGGCAGGTAATAGCAAAGCCCGGCTCAATAACTCCCCATGCACATTTTAAGGCCCGTGTATATGTACTGTCCAAAGATGAAGGCGGAAGGCATACTCCCTTCTTTAATGGATACAGGCCCCAGTTCTATTTCAGGACCACCGATGTAACAGGTG
>CBDUUS010000040.1:0-7925 GCA_965370465.1 uncultured bacterium
CTAAATATCCCGGAGGCAAGAGTGATATAGCAGACCATGACACTTCAAAAAAATATTTCAAAGATATAAAAGCAGAGAAGCCTGTTAGCTGGAATAATACTAATGCAGTGAAGTTTTTCTCTAAAAAAAAAATGGTATCTGGCAAAGGTATGATTTTGCAGCTAAAGTTCTCTTGACACATGAAATCTTGCTCAATATAATGATTTTGAGCATAAGCCCATAATAAATATGGCAGCCTAATATTTACTTTTTAAAAATAAAGGTGCGTTAAATGGACAAAGTTATGGAAGATGAAAATATTAAAAAAAATATGGCGGCAGTTAAAAAAACATTTATGGTCTTCAGCGGGAAGGGAGGAGTAGGGAAGACAACCACTGCAGTCAACCTGGCTTATTCTATTATGTCCAAAGGGTATAAAGTAGGAATTTTAGATGTAGATATACACGGTCCTAATATAATAAAGATCATGGGGCTGGAAAAAGAAAAGCTAACCGGTGATGGAGAAAAGATAGAACCGGTCAAAGCTTTTCCTGATATGAAAGTAATGAGCACTGCTTTAATGCTGGAATCTGAAGATACCCCGCTCATATGGAGGGGACCGCTAAAGATGAAATTGATAAAACAGTTTTTAAGCGATGTAAATTGGGGAAATCTTGACTATATGATCATTGATGCTCCTCCCGGCACCGGGGATGAACCTCTGAGCATAGCCCAGCTTTTGCCGGACCTGACTGGAGGCATTGTAATTACTACGCCGCAGAAGATAGCTACTCTGGACGCCAGGAAAAGCATCAGCTTTGCCCGGCAGCTGAAACTTAACTATATTGGCGTGATTGAAAATATGTCAGGGTTTATGTGTCCCCATTGCGGAGAAAAAATAGATATCTTTAAAACCGGCGGGGGAGAAAGGATCGCTTCCGAGATGAAGGTAAATTTTTTAGGAAGGATCCCTTATGATCTGGAAGTCATGAGATTAAGCGATGACGGCCATATTTACCTTAAGGATACTAAAAATGGAACACCGGTCAGTGAAGCTTATAATCATATAGCTGATAAGATCATCGATTTGAATTAAGTGTCATATTAGTATGCGATTGCAGCTATAGCAAATTTTTTGGATTTAAATATTTATAAAAATCTGAGAAGAAAGAGATTAAGGAAAAAGGTTTGAATATATCTATTCTTATAGATAATCATGTAGAGCTTTCCGGACTAAAGGCAGAGCATGGCCTGTCTATGGTTATAGAGGAGGAGGGCCATAAAATACTTTTTGACTGCGGACAGAGCAGCGAGATAATTAAAAATGCAAAAAAGCTTGATCTGAGGCTGGATGATTTAGATCAGATAGTTCTGAGCCACGGGCATTATGACCATACAGGGGGACTCCTATCAGTATTGGAATTAAATAAAGGCATAGATGTATACGGCCATCCTGATATTTTTGACAAAAAGTATGTCGGGAAAAAACAGCGAAGATATATAGGCATGCAGGAAGAAAGGGAGCTTTACGAAAATAAAGGCGCAAACTTTATATTATCTGTAGAAAGCATTAAGCTGGCCAAAAATATTTACACTACGGGACAAATACCAGGGGAAACCAGTTTTGAAAAAGTAGACGGGTCTTTTATGAAGATGAAGGATAATGAATATAAAAAAGATGAGATCCTGGATGACCTTTCGCTGGTAATTGAAAGAAATGAAGGGATCATACTTATTCTGGGATGTACCCACAGGGGAATCATCAATACTCTAAAGCATGTAGTCAATATGACCGGAAGAGATAGATTTTTACTTGTAATCGGCGGGATGCATCTTATTGGAAAAGAAAATCATTATGTGGAAAAGACATTAGAGGAAATGAATAAATATAAGATAGACCGTCTGGTCCCTATCCATTGCAGCGGAGTGTCAAATTTACCATTATTTAAGAAGCACTTTGGTGATAAGCTTATATATGGAAGCACGGGAAAAGTTTTTAAATTTAACTAAAGGAGAAAATGAATCTGTTTTACGGGCCGGTATTATCAAGAAGATTCGGATATTCTCTGGGAATCGACTTGATTCCTTTTAAAGCGTGTGTATATGATTGCATATACTGCCAGCTGGGAAGGACCACAAACAGGACCACAGAAAGAAAAAAATATATAGATATAGATTTTGATGAATTCAGGTCCATGCTGGTTAAAAAAATAGATGAATGCCAGTATCTAAACTATATAACTTTTTCTGGTTCCGGCGAGCCGACCCTGAATAGCGATATATCAAAATTGATCGGGATCATAAAAAAGGTCACGGAGATACCTGTGGTAGTCCTTACCAGCGGGGGGACCCTTGGATGTGATGGTGTTATTGATGATATAATTGAAGCGGATATAATAAAAGTCTCACTTGATGCCCCTGATAATAATATATTAAAAAAAATCAACCGCCCCTGCACGGGGGTTGACTTTGATAAAAATATCTCCGGGTTAAAAAAGCTCCTGAGCAGTTTTAGCGGAAATGTATGGCTGGAAATAATGATTATGAAGGGGATAAACGATGACCTGGATTCTGTCTGCAAGTTTAAAGAAGTAATTGAATGTCTGGGAGAAGGAATAGAAAAAATTCATATAAATACTGCAGTAAGGCCGTCCGGCGGAGAATATATGAGACTGCCTGTCCGGCAAAAGCTGCAGGAGATAAAGGATGCTCTTGGAAAGAAAGCAGAGATAATCGGAAAAGTGGACACAAAAAAATACAGCAGAAATCTGCTGATGATCGAAGATGAAATAGTGGGACTTCTAAAAAGAAGGCCGGCAACCATAAAAGATATTGCTTCTGCGCTGGGCATTAACCTTAATGAAGCAATAAAAATTATTGACAAATTATTTAGTGAGGGAATAATAGAGTCTAAGGCAAGGCAAAACACAAAGTATTATTATATGGCAAAGGAGTAAAAGAATGAAAATCGCTGTTTCTACTGATAATGGAATGGTATCGGCACATTTTGGAAGGTGTCCGCAATTTACAATTATTGAGATAGAAGAAAATAAAGTCATTGATAAAAAAGTCATTGATAATCCCGGACATCATCCCGGATATCTGCCAGAATTCCTTGGAAAAGCTGGTGTAAGCTGTATTATTGCTGGAGGAATGGGAATAACCGCACGTGAACTCTTCAGCCAGGCGGGAATAAAGGCCATATTGGGAATACAGGGAACAGTAGATGGGATCGTTGAAAAGATATTGTCAGGTACGCTTGAAGGTGGAGAAAGTCTATGCGACCCGGGAGCAGGAAAGGGTTATGGAATAGATAAAACAGAATGTGAACACGAAAAGGAGGAATAGATCATGCCAAGAGGAGACGGAACAGGACCAGCTGGCCAGGGACCCGGAACAGGAATGGGAATGGGCGGCGGAGGCAGAGGAAGAATGGGAGGACAGGGCTCTGGCCCCGGCGGAAGCTGCGTATGTCCCAAATGCGGAGCAAAAGCAGAGCATCAGATAGGAGTTCCCTGTTATGATGTTAAATGTCCAAAATGCGGTACCAGCATGGTAAGAGGGTGAGTGCCAGACCAAAGATAAATAAACTGGTTAATTCCATGCCTCTTTATGTTCTATATAAGCCATCGGGAGTTTCAAAAGACAGCATGGAGACTAAAAGCCTCGCTGTTGAGGAAATGGAGGCATTAAAACTGAAGGATGTTGAAGATCTTGATCAGTCTGAAGCAGCAAAAGAAATGGGAATATCGAGGTCCACATTTCAGAGGCTCATTAAGTCTGCAAGGAAAAAACTGATCAGTGCTATATTTGAAGGAAAAGCAATAAAATTTGAAGGTGGGAACTATATAGCGAATGAGAATATAGTAAAGTCAAAGTGCTCTAAGGGCGGCAGTTACCATTTCCTTATAAAAAAAGGTGAAGTCGAGGGGCAGGAATATAAGATCAGCAATATTAAATGTCCGAAATGCGGAAAAAGATTAATTGATTTCTATTAAAAAATAATTAAGCAGAGGAGGAAAAATGATAGTTGCAATATCATCTACGGGAACAAGCCTTGAGTCAAAGGTAGATCCAAGATTTGGAAGATGTCCATTCTTTATTATCTATAATACTGATGATGACAGCTTTGAACATGTTGAGAATCAGGCAAGGCAGGCAATGGGAGGAGCTGGCATACAGACGGGCCAGATGATAGCAGGCCGGGGTGTAAAAGCGGTGATTACCGGTAATGTAGGGCCAAATGCTTTCAGGGTTCTGGCAGCAGCCGGGGTAAAGGTCTATTCTGGTGTCAGCGATCAGATAAGCGATGTGGTCCAAAAGCTAAAAGATGGGCAGCTTCAGGAAACTTCGGCCCCGGACGTAGGCTCCCACTTTGGTACGGGCGGCGGAGGAGGTAATAATTAAAATGATAATATCTGTCGCCAGTGGAAAAGGGGGAACCGGGAAAACAACTGTGGCCTGCAATATGGCTCTTTCTGTGGGTTACTGCCAGTTTATGGATTATGATGTTGAGGCGCCAAATTCCAGCTTCTTCCTAAAACCTGATATAAAGCATATACACAGGGTTACCATAAAACAGCCGTACTTTCTAAGCGGGACCGGTGCTGATTTTTCAGAGTGTGCCAGTTTCTGCCATTATAATGCGGTAGCAGTAGTTGGCGGTGATGTAATATTTTTCCCCGAACTTTGCCATGGCTGCGGAGGATGTTTGCTGGTAGGTCCTGAGGGAGCAGTCAGGGAAAATGATGTTATGGTCGGAGAAGTCAGAAAAGGTGTTGCCAGTCCAAATATTGATTATTATATGGGAGACTTAAAACCGGGTTCCATGAGGACCATATCCATACAGGGAGATATGGACAAAGCTTTAAACCGCGATGAACTGGTAATAATAGATTGCCCTCCGGGGACTTCCTGTTCTATGGTATTCTCAGTAAAAGATTGCGATTACTGTATTCTGGTCACAGAACCAACCCCTTATGGATTAAATGATCTGAAGCTGTCTATCGAAGTTTTAGAAAGCATGGACAAACCTTTTGGAGTAATTATAAACAGGGATGGAATAGGTGATGACGAGGTGGAGAAATTCTGCAAAAATAGCGGAATAAAAATTTTGGCAAAGATACCCAATAAAAGGGAAATAGCAGAATACTATTCCAGGGGAGAGTCCCTGATAGAGTATGACAGCAGCTGGAAGAGCAGATTTGAAGAAATAGTAAAGGTAATAGAAAAGGATATAAGGAAATGAAACAGATAACCGTAATCAGCGGCAAGGGAGGTACCGGCAAGACAACTGTTGCTTCAAATTTTGTAAAAATGGCAAATGACCATATAGCGGTAGACTGTGATGTGGATGCGGCAAACCTGCATATCCTTTTGGACCCAGAGAAGATCAGTGAAGAAGATTTTGTAGGAGGTCCTATAGCTATACTTACAGGAGAATGCATTAACTGCGGCAGATGTGAAGAAGAATGCCGTTTTGAAGCTATTTCAAATTCTAAGTCAGAAATAATAATCGACCCTATAAGATGTGAGGGCTGCGGGGTTTGCATTCATGTATGCCCTGAAGATGTACTTGAGTTAAAATCAGAAAAGCAGGGCACAAACTTTGTATCCCGGACTGAATTTTGCACACTGGTACATGCCAGGCTTATTCCCGGAGCAGAGAACTCAGGCTTGCTTATTACCAGAATAAGGAATAAAGCTGAAGATATTGCAAATGAAAAGGATATAAAGCTAATAATCATAGACGGCGCCCCGGGTATCGGCTGTCCGGTGATATCATCGCTCAATGGCGTAGATGCGACCCTGATCGTCACAGAACCGACTCTTTCTGCCATAAGTGACTTTAAAAAAGTTTACGAGGTTGCAAAGATATTTGATATCAAAGTATTTGTATGTATAAATAAGTACGATTTAAATCAAATCAATACCAGGGAGATAGAGGATTTCTGTCAAAATAATGATATAGAGTTGATTGGAAAGATCCCCTACGATGACGAGGTATCTATTTTTCTTTCACAGAAAAAATTTATTATTGACAGCAAGGAAAGCAAGGCCGGAGAGGGTATCCGCCAGATGTGGGAAAACATAAAAGGATATCTATACAGTAAATAGTCCATATGTCTATCTGCCATAAATAGAAAGATAAAAAATGGATATTTATGAGACAATTATTTCAAGAAGAACCATAAGGAAATTCAAGCAGGAGAAAATAGATCCTGAAATACTTGAAAAACTTGTAAATGCAGGCAGGCTTGCTCCGTCTGCTGCAAATCTTCAGCCTCTGGAGTATCTTATTGCAGACGATATAGATCTGAAAGAGAAAATATTTCCCAATCTTGCCTGGGCAGGATATATTAAACCGGAAGGAGATCCGGGAGAAGGAGAAAGGCCTGCAGCATATATAATCATACTGACAGACAGGAAAATAAATACTGCTCCCGGAATGGATATTGGAGCAAGTGCGGAAAATATGAGTCTTACTGCCCGGGGAGAAGGCATAGGCTGCTGCTGGATAGGCGCCTTTAAAAAGAAAGAAATAAATAAAATAATCGGCGTACCTGAAAATCTTTCAGCAGAACTTATCCTTGCTCTGGGATATCCCATGGAGAAACCGATATTGGAGGATATGGAAAGAGGTTCTTCGATAAAGTATTATAAGGATGACTCAGGGATTCTGCATGTGCCCAAGCGAAGGCTGGAAGACATTCTTCATTTCAATCAGTTTCAGGAATAATGTTAAAAGTTTAAACTGGAACTTTAAAGATTACCTTGCGCACGCTCCGGGTCTCTTTATTGATAAGACCCGGCCTGTGTATGTCTTCAGGAAAAAATACAGCATACATATCTTTTTTTAAAATAAAAAAGTTCTCATCTTCTATTCTGCTAAAAAGCTCGACATCGTTTTTTCCATCATATTCTTTCAGTGATGTCCTGGAATTCTTGTAATCTGCATAGCCTATTTTTTCCTCTCCATATAATATATACTGCAGATCGATATATTTCCGGTGAACTTCTGCGGGTTTTTCTTCCATACTGTCGGAAGTATTATATGTAGATATAATATAATAGAAGTCTTCAGAATCAGTTTTATAAACACCGTCATCTTTTTTTGTAAAATCGGTGGTTTCTATTAATTTGATTATCTCATTGAAATGGTTCGTACCGGATATCCATTTATTTGAATTTAAATTGTCCAGAAATCCTATTATCATATCTCTCCTATCATGATATTACATGCTGCCTTTGATTCTTCTTACTGTCTCATTTACGATAGATTCGATTTCTTTACTGCTTAAGCCCGCTGACGGCTTTGCTGCTGCATCACTATCTGTTGGCGTATTTTTTACAGGAGTGTATTCTGCTGTCCCATCGCACATACCGCATTGTGTACAATCATCAAATTTTTTCTCTCCGGCATTATCACAGGCTTCGGGGTAGCTAAATTTATTGGTAATGTCTTCATTGGCCCTATAGCTAAGCGGCATTCCAGGGAAATATTCATAAAGAAGCGATGTCATCTCGATTTTTAATCTTTCCTTAAGATCAGCTATTTTGGCCAGTGTCTCCTGAGGGTAATTCATCATGGGTCTGCCCATATTAATTCCTCTTAGAGACATTGCTTCTTTAAATCCCTGGGGAAAGTTTACAGATTTCATCTCCCTTATGAGCGGAAGTATGGCAAATTGAAGATTCCTCGCAAGCTGGTGATTGCCGTCTTCATAAGACTTCCAGATGCCGGTCATAAATTCAGGAAATATTCCTGCAGTAGCTGTCATGCATCCCCGTCCGCCCATCATCAGCGCAGGAAGCATTATCTCTTCAGCGCCTACAAGCACTTTAAATTCAGGATCGACTTTTTTTGTCATCTCGATAAGGTTCATGACATTCACCATATTCCCGGAGGAATCCTTAACACCAACAACATTTTTCATATTGCACAT
>CBDUUS010000041.1:0-7913 GCA_965370465.1 uncultured bacterium
ATTGGGCCACTGCGGGGAAGGGCCGGATTTATATTTTTAGGTAAATTAATATGTTATAATTTAATACTGTTTATATATAATATTTATTATCAAAACAGCCATTTTTATAAAAAGCATAGGAGGAAAATATGGTAACGGGCCTGATCGCATTGATCGTAGTCATCGTAGGAGGAGTATTGCTTGTGCTTGGAATCGGCATAGGGACATACAACTCTATGGTGTCCTTGAGAAACAGGGTAGACAATTCATGGCATCAAATAGATGTACAGCTCAGAAAAAGGTATGATCTCATACCTAATCTTGTCGAGACCGTCAAGGGATATGCGGCACATGAGAAAGAGACTCTCGAGAAGGTAATTGCCGCAAGGAAAACCGGAATAGATGCTAAAACAGTCGGGGACCAGGCAAAAGCAGAAAATATGATAACAGATACGCTAAAATCTCTTTTTGCTGTGTCCGAAAGATACCCCGAACTTAAGGCAGACGCACAT
Source organism: uncultured bacterium (assembly GCA_965370465.1). Taxonomy (GTDB): domain Bacteria; phylum Actinomycetota; class Humimicrobiia; order Humimicrobiales; family Humimicrobiaceae; genus M55B120. The sequence continues at coordinate 492 of CBDUUS010000041.1, forward strand.
TTTACAAGACTTATGGAGCAGTTAAACGGCATTGAAAGCAATATTGCTTATGCAAGGCAATTTTTCAATGATATGGTAATGAAATTTAATACCAGGATACAGACATTTCCGGGCAATATGTTTGCAAAGATGTTTAGTTTTTCAAAGAAGGATTATTTTGAAATAAAGGAAGAAGCTGCAAGGGGACCTGTAAAAGTAGAGTTTTGATTGGAACAGATCCCGGGGATTGTTTATTAATAATCGATCAATCTGGATGGAAATATCATAGATGTATGAAAATATCGCAAAGAACAGGGCAAAAACTGTACTGATAATAATATGTTTTGTGTTTTTTATTTCACTTATCGGTTATTTTATCGGAGTATATTTTGACTACAGATATGGATTTGGAAGCACATATTCAGTAATGCTCATGATAATCGCTCTGGCGATAGCAGTATTTGCAAGTTTTGGAAGCTATTATTATAGCGACCGCATAGTACTTTCTATGACCGGGGCAAAGCCTATATCAAGAAGCGAAGATCCCAGAATATTCTATATGGTTGAAGGACTGGCCATTGCTGCAGGGGTTCCGATGCCAAAAATATATGAAATATCGGACCCCGGCATGAATGCATTTGCTACTGGTAGAAATCCCGGTAAAGGAGTAATAGTATTCACCCGTGGAATGATAGAAGAACTCAATGACGATGAGTTAAAAGGAGTGATATCGCATGAACTTGCACATATTAAAAATTACGATATACTTCTTGGAACTATAATTGTGGTACTGGTCGGAATGATCTCCATAATCGCCAATATAATGGCAAGACTTTTCTTCTTTGGGGGAAGGGGCAGGCGCTCAAAAAAAGGGGTATCTGCCGGAGGAGGAAAAATAATGCTCGTACTTCTAATCGTGGGAATAGTTTTTATCCTGATATCACCTGTAGTTGCTACAATTATCAGGATGGCACTGAGCAGAAACAGAGAGTATCTTGCAGATTCTACCGGAGCGCTGATAAGCAGGTATCCTGCAGGGCTCGCAAATGCCCTGAAAAAGATAAAGGGAAATAGCGGGGTCAGATCAGCGAGCAGCGCTACGGCACATTTATTTATTAATAATCCTCTTGGAAAAGATTCAAGAGTGATGTTTAAGAGTTTATTTAATTCGCATCCTCCTATAGAGGATAGAATAGAGAGGCTGAATGAAATGTCTCTTAGAACCGGAATAAAATGATGGAGGTAAAAAAATGGAGAAATCAAGCTATAAGGTAAAAGCAGGACTTGCACAAATGTTAAAAGGCGGAGTAATAATGGATGTTACTACACCGGAGCAGGCAAAAATCGCTGAAGAAGCGGGAGCGGTATCGGTTATGGCGCTGGAAAGGATACCTGCAGATATAAGAGCCACAGGCGGTGTAGCAAGGATGACAGATCCTGAAATAATACTAAAAATAATGGAATGTGTATCAGTTCCTGTAATGGCAAAGGCCCGTATAGGACATTTTGGCGAGGCACAGATACTGGAGGCCATAGGTATTGACTATATTGATGAAAGCGAGGTGCTGACTCCTGCTGATGAAAAATATCATATAGATAAAAGTAAGTTCAGGGTACCATTTATATGCGGAGCTACGAATCTCGGCGAAGCCCTGAGGCGGATCGGGGAAGGCGCCGCTATGGTAAGAACAAAAGGAGAGGCAGGAACGGGAGATGTCGTCGAAGCTGTGAGGCATATGAGGAATATAAGAGATGAGATATCAAGAATCGCAGTAATGCCTGTCGAAGAACTTATGACGATTGCAAAAGAGATAGGTGCGCCATATGACCTTGTCGAGTATGTGCACCAGAACAAAAAACTTCCAGTTGTAAATTTTTCTGCAGGTGGAATAGCCACTCCGGCTGATGCTGCAATGATAATGCAGCTTGGAGCAGATGGCGTATTTGTAGGATCCGGCATATTTAAATCAGAAAATCCGGCAAAGACGGCAGCCGCCATAGTTGAAGCTACAACTCATTTTAATGATCCAGAAGTGCTGGCCAGGGTGTCTAAAGGATTGGGAAATCCTATGAGCGGCATTGCTATTAGCGAGCTTTCAAGCGATCAAAAGATAGCGGGCAGGGGATGGTAATATACGGATGAAAAACATAGTGGTAGGCGTGCTTGCACTGCAGGGTGATTTCAGGGAACATATAAATATCTTGAAAAAAATGAATATTGCAACAAAAGAAATAAGATTTCCTGCGCAGCTTGATGAGGTGGACGGCTTTATAATCCCTGGCGGGGAAAGCACCACGATAAATAAACTGCTGGATAAATATGATTTTAAGAAAAAACTTAAAGGATTTGCAAAGTCAGGAAAGCCATTATTCGGTACATGTGCAGGACTAATAGTCCTTGCATGCAGCATGGAAGATGAAGAAAAACAAACAGGCCTTATCGATATTGATATTGAAAGAAATGCATATGGAAGACAAATAGAAAGTTTCGAACAAAATATCAGCTTGAACCTGAATCACAAAGCTGGATCCAGGGAGTTCAATTCTATTTTTATAAGGGCGCCCAGAATAATAAGGACAGGTAAAAATGTTAAAGTGCTCGGTAGATATAATAAAGAAGCAGTGCTGGCAAGGGAGAAAAATATACTTGTGTGCGCATTCCATCCGGAGCTTACAGATGATAATAGGATACATCAATATTTTATCACAATGATAATAGATGATTTAAAGGAGAAATAAAATGTCCGGACATTCAAAATGGCATTCAATAAAACACAAGAAAGCCAAAGAAGATGCAAAGAGAGGGAATCTGTTCGGCAAGCTTTCCAGGAGTATAATAATAGCCATAAAGGATGGTGGAGGCGCTGCGGACCCTAAAGATAATATAGCGCTGGCAAATACTATTGCAAAGGCCAAGGAATATAATATGCCTCAGAACAATATTGAGAGAGCTATAAAAAAAGGAGCAGGAGAAATAGATGGCGGTACTTTCGAAAGCATCATATACGAAGGCTATGGGATCGGCGGGATCGCAATAATTGTCGAGACATTTACTGAAAACAGAAATAGGACAGCTTCTGACATACGCAATGCTTTTAGCAAGCATAATGGGAATCTCGGAGAAAGCGGAAGTGTAGCCTGGCAATTTGAAAGAAAGGGCCTGATAATAGTCGATAGGAGCTCTATTGATGATGAAGAAGAATTTATGCTTCAGGTGATTGATTCAGGAGCAGAGGATATTGAAGAAGATGATGATGTATTTGAAATAAAAGTAGAACCTGCAGATTTTATAAAGGTAAAGGAAAGTCTTGAGGAAAACAATATAAGTATAAGTGCCAGCGAGGTCGGGCTGATGCCAAAGTCTACTGTGGAACTTTCTATTAACGACAGCAAAAAAGCATTAAAGCTTATAAATGCGCTTGAAGAACAGGATGATGTACAGGATGTACATTCTAATCTGGAGATAACTGATGAATTATTAAATAAAATAGACGAAGGGTGATCATGGCCGGCAAGGTTTCCAGAGTGCTCGGTATCGATCCGGGCCTTGCGACTACCGGTATAAGTATTTTAGATATAGAAGGATCAAATTATGATCCGGTGTACTGTGGATGTATAATAACTAAAAAAAATGATCCGCTCTGCATCAGACTGGTAAAGATATACAATGAATTATCCGGGATCATAGATAAATATGGACCGGACTGCATGGCTGTCGAAGAACTATTTTTTAGTTCAAATACAAAAACAGCGATAAGCGTTGGACATTCAAGGGGGGTACTTATGCTTGCTGGCGGCATAAGGGGGCTCAAAGTATATGAGTATACGCCGCTTGAGATAAAGCAGGCCGTGGTAGGCTATGGCAGGGCCACAAAAAAGCAGATCAAGTATATGTTAAAAGCAATACTTGGCGTGAAAGATGATTTCTTCCCCAGGGAAGATGATGCATGGGATGCTATGGCTGTATCAATATGTCATGCCAATATCTATAAGTTCAAAGATAGGACCAGTTATAATAAAGACGGGAAGATTGGATAATAAAATATAGATGATAGCTAAAATAAAAGGAAATATACTTGAAAAAACGCCTTCAGCCATAATAGTTGAGACAGGCGGGATCGGTTTTGAGGTACTTATATCCGGCAGGACATTTGAGAAGATCCCGGTAATAGGAGCACTGGTAGAGCTTGATATTTATACACATGTCAGGGAAGATGATTTAAAACTGATAGGTTTTTTCAGCAAGAATGAAAAAGAAATATTTCTAAAACTGCTTTCAGTATCGGGTATCTCCATAAAAATAGCCTTAAGCGCCATTACAATATATACTTTTGAGGAATTTAAAAGGCTAATAATTTCAAAAGATGTCGATCTGATCAAGAGAGTGCCGGGCATAGGCAGGAAGCTTGCTGAAAGAATCATACTTGAATTGAAAGACAAATTTGATGAAGAATATATATTGGAAGGTGTCCTTGACGGCGGAAGAATAAAGGATGAAAAAATATTTGAAGTAAGGCAGGCATTAAAAACACTTGGCTATAATGCAAGAGAGATAGACAGGGCTCTTATCAGGATCAAGCCTGAAGATATTAAGGATAAAAAAGTTGAAGAAATACTGAAGACTGCCCTCAAGGAGGTATAGAAGATCGGTACTATTGAAGAGAAAAATAATGGACAGGCAGATATAGATCCAAAATACAGGAAAGAGGACCTTGAACTTGATAAAAGTCTCAGGCCGAAGCTTATGTCTGAATTTATCGGACAGGAAAAGATCATTGAAAACCTGAAGGTCTTTATTAGCTCTGCGCGCAAAAGGAAAGAGGCTCTTGACCATGTGATACTCTCAGGACCCCCGGGGCTGGGAAAAACATGCCTTGCAGAGATCATTGCAAATGAGATGGGTGTAAACTTCAGGATAACCTCCGGACCCGCAATCGAAAGAGCCGGGGACCTCGCTGCCATACTTACAAACCTGGAAGATTATGATGTACTTTTTATAGATGAGATACACAGATTAAACAGAACAGTCGAAGAGATCCTTTACCCGGCGATGGAAGATTATAAGCTTGATATCATAATAGGAAAGGGACCGTCAGCCAAATCAATAAGGATAGATATCTCACCTTTTACAATAATAGGAGCCACTACAAGGATAGGCCTGATAGCGTCTCCTCTGAGGGACCGTTTTGGTGTAAACTTAAGACTTGATTATTATAATATTGATGATCTTGTAGAGATAATAGTAAGATCTGCCGGTATTCTTGGCCTTAGTGTCACGGAAGTGGGGGCCAGGATCCTCGCATCAAGAAGCAGGGGGACCCCGAGGATTGCAAACAGGCTGCTTCGAAGGGTCAGGGATCATGCCCTTATAAATGGAGATGGCAAAATAGATGAAAATAATGCCGCATATGCACTTGAGAAACTGGATATAGACGAGATGGGCCTGGATATAATAGACAAAAAAATACTTAATACGCTTATATTAAAATTTGATGGGGGGCCGGTCGGGGTAAGCACGATAGCTGCTTCGATCGGAGAAGAAGTAAATACAGTAGAAGATGTATATGAACCTTATCTGCTGCAGCTTGGTTTTATAAAAAGGACACCCAAAGGAAGGGTGGCTACCGGCAGTGCATTTAAATACCTCGGAATAAAAAAGGAAGAAAACTCCAAACTTTTTTAATAATTGATATGAAGATTGAACTTTTTGATTATAGTCTGCCGCAGAGTTTTATTGCCCAATATCCGCTTGAGAATAGAGATAATTCGAAACTGCTCATACTTGACCGCCGTCTGGACAAAATAAGTCACGATAGCTTTTTCAATCTCGGAGACTATCTTCGCGAAGGAGATGTTCTGGTCATTAATGAAAGCAGAGTGAGAAAGTGCAGGCTATTCGGGATAAAAGAAAATACCGGAGCCTCTATAGAATGTTTTGTGCTGGAAAAGATAATAGTAAATGATTATCAGGTTCTTTTGAGGCCGTCAAAAAGGCTGAAGCCGGGCGATAGGGTGACTATAGGCAAATATTATTTTGAAGTGATATCAAAGCAGGATTACGGGAAAGCAGTAGTTAGATTTAGTGCGTCTGCTGGCAGGATCTTTGAAGAATATGGAGAGATCCCCCTGCCCCCATATATCAGGGGAAGGGATTTTAAGGGCAGCCGCTATCAGACCATTTATGCAGCTGATGAAGGTTCGGCAGCGGCGCCTACGGCTGGTCTTCATTTTACAGAAGAGCTTATGGATAGCCTTAGAGACCGGGGGATCATATTTGCACGCGTGCAGTTAAATATTGGTCTGGATACATTCAGGCCCATATCTGTTCCGGATATTAAAGATCACCGGATGCATAAGGAACATTACTGTATTGACGATACACAGGCTGGGATCATAAATAGTGCAAAACAGTCCGGAGGCAGGGTAATTGCTGTAGGGACAACGGCTGTAAGGGTCCTGGAGACTTTGATGCAGGAGTATGGAAGGGTCAAAGAGTGCAGCGGATACACAGGTATTTATATCTATCCTCCATTTAAGTTCAGGATAGTTGACAGCATCATCACTAATTTCCATCTTCCGAGGTCGACTCTTCTTGTGATGGTAAGCGCCTTTACCGGCAGGAAAAAATTATTGCAAGCTTACGTGGAAGCTAAAAAGAATAATTATAGATTCTATAGTTTTGGCGACTGCATGCTGATAAAATAAAAAACCTGAAGATTATTTAAAGATATTCATCTAAAATAAGTACCTTCAGGCTTTCCAGTTGTATTTTTTTAAAAGCAGTATCATTTGTTATAAAATGGCTGGATTTTGTTATAAATGCAGTTGATAGGATGATAGAATCCGGAGTTTTCAGGTTATAATCAGCTCTTAAGGATGCTGCAAATTTTGATATCTTATAGTCGATAGGCTGGATTCTGGTATTTGGCATGGAACTGATGAATTCCTCAAATAATGCTATTTTATCATAATCTTTTAACTTGTATGGTTTTGTAAATAGTTCTGTAATCGTCAGAGTTGAAATATTACATAAAAGATGACCCCCGGCAATTTTTCCAATAAGTAATTTGGTCAGTTCATCATAAGGTTTTATTTCTTCCAGATGGTAAATTAGAATTGAACTATCAATGCATAAGATATCAGAGCTATTGATTTCTCTTAAGAAGGCGTTTATTTTTATTTCCAAGAACCCCTCTCTTCATTAATATAGGTATCTACGTCTTTTTTTGTTGAACCCCATGTGTCTTTCATTGATCCACAGGTAAGTTCAGCATATTTAGAAGGGGTAAGCAAAATAGTTTCATTGCCCCTTGTAAAGATAATAAGAGGCTTATCAGGGTTAAAACCCATCTTTTCTCTAATCTCTTGAGGAATAACTAACTGGCCCTTTTTATTAAGTTTTACTATTTTTGTTATAGTCATACTAATAATTTATTGTAATAA
>CBDUUS010000042.1:0-7872 GCA_965370465.1 uncultured bacterium
GAACCCCTTTCACACTTTTTCCATTCACTATTATCAGCCTGGTAGCAGTAGAAAAGGCTGTCCATTATACAGTCTACCAGAGCAACTTCCTTGTTTAATTTTGTTTTAGATTGGCGAAGCAGTGAATTTGCAACTATTATTATAAAAGTCGTACAAATAAAATGACCCCTGGAGGGTCATTTTTACGGAAACCATAAAAATGGATATTCCGCCTTAAATTATATTTTAATTCTATACCTGTTTGATTAGCCTGTCAATATTGTACCAATAGATACAATATTGACATATAAGGCTAGTGAAGTATTTTAGTCATTTCATACAGTTCCATATCCATGGGCTTTTCCTCATTAATAGCTTTTTCCAGAGGAACCGATGTTATTTTTCCATCCTTAAATACTGCCATCTGGCCGAATTTACCTTCTTCGATAAGCTCCACTGCTTTTATGCCCAATCTTGTTGAGATTATCCTGTCATAGGCAGATGCTTTACCGCCTCTCTGCAGATGGCCGAGATTAGTGGATCTCGTCTCATAACCCCTCTTTTCAATCTCTTCTGCGATAACCTCGCCAATACCGCCAAGCTGAACATGGCCGAAGCTGTCTATCTTCCCGGATTTTGTTATCTTATCCACGCCATAAGCAGGTTTTGCGCCTTCCGAGACCACGACTACTGTAAAGTCACTACCGTTCGCTTTCCTCTCTTCGATTACTCTCACTATATCATCATAATCATAGGGCACTTCAGGAACAAGTATAATATCTGCTCCGCCGGCTATTCCAGAATCCAGTGCAAGGAAGCCTGCATCTCTTCCCATTACCTCTATCACCATTACCCTGTGATGTGAAAAAGCAGTAGTATGAAGCTTATCAATACAGTCTGTCACCACTTCAACAGCAGTCGCATAACCTACAGAAAAATCTGTATGTGCTATATCATTATCTATAGTCTGCGGTATTCCCACACCCTTTACCTGATCAGTAAGCTTTGTGATAACTCCATTTGTATCATCTCCACCGATAGTTATTATTGCATCAAGTTCTAACTTCCTTATATTCTTCTTTACCTTTTCAACAGCGCCTTCAATTTTGAATGGATTTGTCCTTGATGTACCTATTATTGTGCCGCCTTCAGCTAATATCCCTGATACTTTTTCTCTTGTAAGCTCTTCAGAAATGCCCTCAACAAGGCCTTTCCAACCCTCTTTTATGGCTATGACCACATGGCCCAAACTGGATGCCTTAAGGTATATTGCCCTTATTGCAGCATTTATTGCAGAAGAATCTCCCCCTCCGCTAAGTACTCCTATCTTCTTTGCCATTTAAACATTCCCCTTTCTTTTCTCTTAATATTTTTGTTGATCTATCAATAACCTTTATTTTTCTAATCCCGGATCACCCGAGTTTTTTGACTATTATCTCATTTACCAGTTTGGGATTGGCCTTTCCCTTTGTCCTTGCCATTATCTGCCCGATGAGAAATCCAATAGCTTTCTTCTTGCCTTCCCTGTACTGTTGTGCGGGCCCTGGATTTTCATTTACTACCTCTTCTATTATTCCTTCAAGCTCACCGGAATCACTTATCTGCTGGAGACCCCTTGCCTTTATTATGCTTGCCGGGTCATTGCCGGTGCCAAACATCTCTTCGAATACAGTCTTTGCTATCTTTAAGCTGATCTTGCCTTTATCTATCATGCCGAGCATTGCGCAGAGGTTTGCAGGTATTACACTGCTTTCTGATATATGTATTTTTTCTTTATTGGCCAGTGCGCTGAATTCACCCATTATCCAGTTAGCTATTGCTTTTGCATCCTTATAGCCTTCCAGGCATTTTTCAAAATACTCAGCAAGCTTCCTATCACCTGCCAAAAAATCTGCGTCATATGAAGACAGGCCCAGGTCCTCCCGGTACTTTTTAGCTTTTTTGTCAGGAAGCTCCACTATCGTTTTCCTTATCATCTCGACCATATCCCCGCCTATTAGCATAGGCGCAAGATCAGGTTCCGGGAAATACCGGTAATCATGAGCTTCTTCCTTGGATCTCAATGCTTTGGTCGTCCCGCTTATATTATCATAATGCCGTGTCTGCTGTATGACCTTTCCCCCTGATCCAAGCAGTTTTGTCTGTCTGCCTATTTCATATTCAAGCCCCTTTTGAAGAAACTTAAATGAATTAAGGTTTTTTAACTCAGTCCTGGTCCCCAGGATACTCTCTCCAGCCGGCCTTATGGAAACATTTGCGTCACATCTAAGGCTCCCCTCTTCCATGCTGCAATTGCTCACATCAAGGTAAAGCAGGAGATTGCGCAGCAATGTCATATATTCCTTTGCTTCTTCAGGTGTCCTTATATCCGGTTCGGTGACTATCTCTACAAGCGGGGTCCCTGCACGGTTAAAATCCACTATGCTTCCTTCTGATTCGCTGATCCTCCCCGTTTTCCCTGAATGTAGAAGTTTTCCGGTATCCTCTTCCATGTGAACCCTTGTTATCCCCACGCGTCTAATATAGTCTCCCATATTCACATCCAGAAAGCCTTCTACCCCGAGAGGCAGATCATATTGCGATATCTGATAGTTTTTGGGCATATCAGGATAAAAATAATTCTTCCTGTGGAATATTGTCCTATTGTTTATCCTGCAGTTTAGAGCCAGGGCGATTTTTATGGCAAACTCGACCGCTCTGCGGTTTATCACCGGAAGAGAGCCGGGATGCCCGAGACATACGGCACATGTATTTATGTTTTTCTCTTCCCCAAAAGAAAGCCTGCATCCGCAGAACATCTTTGTCCTGGTACCAAGCTCCAGATGGGTCTCGAGCCCTATTACAGATTCATAATTTTTATCAGCCATAATATATATCTATATTAAAATACATTTTATAAAGTAATAATATACTTGCTATGACAAAGCAGGTTTATCATATATTTGGAACTCCTTTAAACCCAATAGCTTTTTCAAGGCTGTATGCCGCTCTGATGACATTGTCTTCCCTTAAAATATTTCCCATGATCTGAAGACCTATAGGCAGATTATCTCCTGATAATCCCGCTGGTATTGAAACTGCAGGAAGTCCGGCAAGATTGGCGGGTATGGTACATATATCAGACAGGTACATAGTCAGAGGATCATCTGTCTTCTCCCCGGCCCTAAAAGCTGTGGTCGGGGAAGTAGGAGATATGAGAACATCATATTTTGAAAAGGCTTTGCTGAAATCATTTATTATAAGGGTCCTGACCTTAAGCGCCTTTTCATAATAGGCATCATAGTAGCCTGCAGACAGACAGTATGTCCCTATCATTATCCTTCTTTTTACCTCATCCCCAAATCCCTGCGCCCTCGTCTTCCTGTACATATTCCTTAATGCCTTTGCGGTCCTATCCCTGAATCCATACCTTACCCCATCAAACCGGGAAAGATTGGAACTGGCCTCAGATGGGGCTATTATATAGTATACGCTAAGAGCATATTCAAGATTTGGAATAGATATCTCTTCAACTTCGGCCCCCATGTCTTCAGCCATCCTGAGTGCAGAATCCACGGCACTCTTTACCTCTGGATCTATGCCTTTTACCATAAGTTCCACAGGCACCCCGATTTTCATTCCCTTAATATCATCCTTTAAAAAACTTTTGTAATCCGGTACTTCTGCTTTAATAGAAGTCGAATCATGCCTGTCATATCCGCAAATGATATTTAAGAGTGCCGCACAATCCTCCATATCCCTCGAAAAGGGCCCTATCTGATCCAGTGAAGATGCAAAAGCAATCAGCCCATATCTTGAGACCATGCCATATGTCGGCTTGAAACCCACTACACCGCAGAGAGAAGCTGGTTGCCTTATTGAACCGCCTGTATCTGAGCCAAGGCTGCAGATAGCTTCTCCTGCAGCCACGCTGGCTGCAGGACCCCCGCTTGAACCTCCTGGCACCCTGCCGGTATTCCAGGGATTTAGCACCGGTCCAAAAAATGAATTCTCATTGGAAGAGCCCATAGCAAATTCATCCATATTGAGCTTGCCTGCAAGTATATAATCCCGTTTTTTAAGCTTTTCTATGACCCCTGCATCATATACTGGAACATAGTTTTCAAGTATCTTTGAGGCACATGTGGTCATTATATCTTTTGTACAGATATTATCCTTTATACCAATAGGTATCCCTGTAAAATCTTCTATTTTTCCTCCAGCGGATATCTTTCTGTCTATTTTATCAGCAGTTTTGAGGGCGCTTTCTTTTTCTACCCTTATATATGCATTGATATCCCCATCTATGTCTTCAATCCTTGAAAATATGCTTTCGGCGATATCCCTGCAGGATATTTCTTTTAATCCAAGCTTATCTTTAAGCCCGTGAGCAGTAATGTAATTAAGTTTCAATCAAATTCTCCTCTTTTTAAAGAACTCTCTGGAAAATCATCAGTCGATCCTCGGGACCTTGAATCCATCATCTTCCTCTTCCGGTGCGTTTTTTAAAGCTTCTTCCTGTGAAATAGAATCATCGACAGTATCATCCCTGAAGACATTCTTCATATCCACAACATGGGAAGTAGGCAGTATTCCATCAGTCTCAACAGAACTGACTCTGGCCACATGCTCCAGTATCTTATCCAGCTGCGGAGTTATCTTTGATATTTCCCCATCGCTGAATTCAAGCTCTGCCAGTCTGGCCACATGCCTTACATCATCGCTGCCTATTCTCTTCATCGCCCTGCCTTTGTATATCGATTCAGGTATTATATTATATTTGCACCCTTTGATTTATATGACTTATCATATATGAATGATCCCAGAATTCGAATACAATATTCTAACAAAAATTTTTTACAATTAGTATATATTTATCATCTCAAACTTGCCAAGAAGTATAAGGATCAGAATAAGATTATATATAGCATGCAAGAAAATAGCAGGAAGCAGTGATCTCGTTTTTTCAAATATGTATGCAAGGAACCACCCTATGATAAACAGTGGTATAAAGCTATAAATCTCAAGATGGACCAGAGAGAATAGTATCGAAGACAGAAATAGTGCCGGCAATACTCCCCAATTCTTTTTAAATGCAGAATATAAAAATCCCCTGAAGAATACTTCCTCTATTATGGGGGCCACAAATGACACCAGTATAAGAAGTACTGTATTTGATACGCTTCTATTCATTACAAGTATTTCTATCTTGCTCGCCGGCGCCTCAATACCCAGAACTAAGCTGACAATAATCACATATAGAAAACTTATGGCAAAAATAGCAAATAGAGAGATCAGTGTGTACCAGAGTGTCTTTCCGATGCTATAATACTTAAGTCCCAGATCCCTCAGCCCTGCCTTTCTGCGGTGAAGTGCAAAAAACCATACTGTCCCTACCATAAGGATCGCCTGTATCCCATAGAGGATAATAAAACTGATATTGCTGATATTTTCGTTTAGAAGCTCCCTATCGCTCAGGACAATGAATATCCGTGCCGATCCAAAATATACCCCTGTAAGGACTACAGCAAGAAAGACTACTGATATTATGCCATCAGCTGCATTCCATGTGATATTTGGGCCTGCCTTGCTGTCACGCTTTTCCTTATGTCTGGGAATGTGGCCATTCATCCTTAACTGCTTTCCATCATCTCGTCAAATTCTTTTTCATCTATGACTTTTATGTTTAGCTTCCTGGCTTTATCGAGCTTGCTGCCTGCATCTTCTCCGGCAAGCACAATATCAGTATTTTTACTTATGCTTGAAGTCACTCTTCCTCCAAAGCCATCAATTATTTCTCTTACCTCTTCCCGGGAATAGTTCTCAAGCTTGCCTGTAAGTACAAATACTTTTTCGTAAAACAGCACTTTCTTCTCGATTTCTTTTTTGCTTTCTCCAAAATTCAGACCAGCGATCCTGAGCCTTTCGATTACTTCCCTGTTCTGGTCCTCATTGAAAAAATCCACCACGCTTTCAGCAATCCTCGGTCCAATATCTTTAACAGCTTCAATTTCTTCAAATCCTGCTCCTGCAAGCATATCAAGATCTCCAAAGTGCTCTGCAAGGATATCTGCAATATGGGAGCCGACAAATCTTATACCGAGAGCAAAAAGCAATCTGGAAAGCGGTTTTTTCTTGCTTTCTTCTATAGCATTTAAAAGATTCTTTGTAGATTTTTCCTTGAAGTTTTCAAGTGAAAATATACTATTATAATCAAGATAATATATATCCGCTACATTTTTTATAAGATTGTTTTCAATAAGCTTTCCCACAATCGAGGGTCCCAGACCCTCGATATCCATTCCACCCTTTGCTGCAAAGTGCACCATTCTCTCGAACTGTTGTGCCGGACATGCAATAGAAGTACACCGCAGAGCGACTTCGCCTTCAAGCCTTACGGTCCCGGAACCGCAGACTGGACATTTTTCAGGCATTTTAAATTCTATCTCGGTGCCATCTCTTTTTTCTGTGACTACGCTTACAATCTCTGGAATAACATCTCCTGCTTTATGGATAATGACAGTATCTCCTATCATCACACCTTTTCTTCTTATCTCATCCTCATTGTGAAGCGTGGCATGCGATATTGTAGAACCAGCTACCCTGACTGGTTTAAGTTCTGCCACAGGAGTCAGGGTCCCCGTCCTTCCCATGCTTACCTTTATACTAAGCACCTTTGTTACCGCTTGCTCTGGAGGAAATTTATATGCCGCTGCCCATCTTGGATTTCTCGAGGTCTGTCCAAGTTTCTGTTGAAGACCAAAATCATCGACCTTGAGAACTATTCCATCAGTTTCATATGACAGTTTCTTTCTTTTATCCTTCCAGCTTTCTATAAATCCCTTTATTTCACCTATTCCCCTTGCCAGTGATATGTTCGGATTTACCCTCAGGCCGGTATTCTTTAAATACTCAAGCATATCAGATTGGCTTCCTGCTCCGGACCCGGGATCTGTAACTGCCCCGTATATAAATATATTGAGCTTTCTGCGGGCCGTCACCTCAGGATCTATCTGTCTCAGCGAACCTGCAGCTGCATTGCGGGGATTTGCAAATACAGCCAATCCTTCTTCTTCCCTTTCATTATTGATCCTTACAAATTCTTCCCTGGCAAGATAGACTTCTCCCCGCACTTCGAGCCTCGCTGGCAATTTCCTTTGACCCCTTTGCATCAGTTTCAAAGGAATAGAATTGATGGTCCTCAGATTTGATGTTATATCTTCTCCCATAATACCATTCCCTCTGGTAGCTCCCCTGATAAAATTCCCATCTTCATATACCAGAGCTACTGCTGAACCGTCTATCTTTAATTCACATATAAAATCTATCTCTTCTGCGGGCCTGCCGAGATCCTTTTCTACTCTTTTTAAAAAATCTTCAAGCTCTCCGTAATCAAATACATCCTGAAGCGATAGCATCTTCTCTCCATGCTTGACTGATTTGAAACCACCCTCCACAGGGGCTCCTATTCTCTGTGTCGGTGAATTCTGTGTCACGAGGGACGGGAATCTTTTTTCAAACAGTTCAAGCTTTCTAAAGAGCCTGTCGTATTCATTGTCCGGGACAACCGGATCGCTTTTTATATAATAAAAGTAATTATGTTTATTAAGTTCGCCCTTAAGATACAGAACTGCTTTTTCTGCATCTTTTTCTGAAATATCCAGCATATCTTTTTCCAATATGTCCTCTATCTCATTCTTTATTTTATTATCCTGCATCATTTACATTCTTTCCTTTTTATATCATCTTTAAAATTATACAGTTTATTAATCTTATAGTTAAGCATTATTGAAATCTGATTTTTTAACCTCCCCGCATCACAATAATTATATATAATTGTATTATTTATAGTATTATCAAAACTTTTTATATATTTCTCTTGACATCTATAATTATATGTATTAATGTATTAAA
>CBDUUS010000043.1:0-7717 GCA_965370465.1 uncultured bacterium
GAAAGCCTTGAGATGTTCAAGGACCATGAGATCACTGAAAGACTCAGGATCGACAAGAACAATAATGATATAATCAAGCTTCAGCTTGCCATCGGGGACTTTTTTATATGTGCCTCTGAGAAGCAGCGGGACTACTGGATAGGCATGCTGAGTGCAATAGGGAGAGTAAATCCTTATAACTATGATGCCGATAATACGCTCAGAAGCCTCATAGACATAGTACCATTCGGCATCCCTTCGGACCCTCCAAAAAGGTCCGGAAAATCTATAAGCGACATCATACCCAATATCAGGGAAGACGATAAAATACTGCTCTGGGGCGGGGGAGTATGGAACTGGCTGGATCCTATAACGGCAATAAAAGCATTATGGGAGACTGCAAGAAACAGAAATGATCTAAAGCTTCTTTTCATGGGGATAAAGCATCCGGATCCAAAACTGCCGGAGATGAAGAAATGCCTTGATGCTATCAAGCTTTCAAAAGAACTGGGCCTTTATAATGATAAGGTTTTTTTCAATGAGTGGACACCCTATGATATGAGGCAGACACTGCTTCTGGAGTCTGATGCGGGCCTTTCGATCCATCAGGAAAGGATCGAAACTGAATTCTCCTACAGGACCAGGGTGCTTGATTATATATGGGCGGGTCTTCCGGTCATAACTACTGAGGGCGATGCCATTGCGAAGATGGTAAAAGAAGAGGATATAGGCGAGGTGGTAAAATATGAGGACACCACCCAGCTCGCAAGAGTGATGGAAAGTATCTTAAGCAATAAGAGCCTCCAGGATATCTATAAAAAGAACATCAAAAAAATAAGGACACGGTTTTATTGGGAAAATGTGACAAAACCGCTGGTAAAATATTGCAGGAATCCTTTCTATGCAGTAGACAAAAAAAAGATATATGAATTGGTTGAATTTCAGAATAATAAGTTCAGCCGGATAATAAAGGAAAAATTCGAAGGCAGCACAAATGTCCTTGTAATAACCAAAAATAAGCTGGCAGATAAAAATATTGTAGCTGATGGAGATGTGGGCAAGATATTCTACCTCGAAGTGGATAATCAAAATGGACCGGACGAAGATATCGATAAGCTGGATGAAATAGGAGTCATAAAATCCCGTATAAACCAGAGGACCAAATTTGACGGTATTATAATAATAAATGCATTTGCTGAAATAACTCCTAAATTTTTCTATGACCTTGCCAATGTGCTTGGTGAAAAACTTAAAAAAGGAGGACTCCTCTTTATGTCGCTTCCCGAAAACAGGGGGCTTCTCGAGCTTCTCGGACATGGGAAGAAGATAAAAAAGACAGATATCAGAATAGACGACTTCACTATCGAACATCTTTTCAAGGATTCGGGATTTAATGTGCTGGATAAAGGGGTATGGGATACTGTTGAAAATATAGGAGACATAACAGGTGATAAGGAACTGGGGCAGGTCTATGGCAAAAACGAGCTTTTTGAATTGTTTGAAATAGCTCTGGATAGGAGCAAATTCGAAGATCTCAATCTGCTGAGCCGTTTTGAAATACTGGAGTCGGAGGAATTTACTGCAGATAAATCTGTGAAAGGAAAGATCAAAAAATATGTCTGCCTGCTTTCAAGCATGTATTTTGAGAATATGCGGAAAAGCTATAACCAGTCTATGATGAATCTGAGCAATAATATACAGGTCCAGATAAATAATGAGATAAATGAACTGAACCGCAAAAACCGCGAGAGGATGCTTCTTATATATTTTAATATATTCAGGACGCTATATAATGAAATAAAAGGTCTCGGATCTGATATAAAGAGCCTGAAGGAAATCTTTGATGAACTTCAGGTAAAAAGGAAATCAAAAACTGACGGTGGCAATATTGATGATAGGCTGGAAATAATTCTGAGAGATCTGGAAAATATTGACAGGATACTCGGCCTTTCAATAGCCCATAAGTATTATCTGGCAAAAAAGAAATAGATTTTAGAGGTCAAATCTGATATAAGATTAGATTAATATATGATAAGGGAGAAAAAAAGTTTGAGTCTGACAAGCTCAGTTTTATTGATACTGCTAAGTATTTCTATTGCAGTCGGAGGACAGCTGCTTTTAAAGATAGGGATAAATAGAATAGGAATAAGCGATTTCAGCAGCATGAAAGCAGTTGCGGACCTTTTTTCAGGTGTAATAAAGAGCCCTCTTATACTTACCGGACTGTTCCTTTATTTCATTTCAGCGGCAATATGGCTCATCGTATTATCTACGGTGGACCTCAGCTTTGCATATCCTTTTATAGGTTTTACTTATGTAATGGTACTTGTCCTCTCAAAATTTATATTAAGGGAAGATGTCAGCCCGATCCGCTGGATAGGCGCCTCTATAATAACGGTGGGCGTTATGGTGATCTCCCGCGGATAAATCATTTTTAAGAAGCGAGGTAAATAATTGTCTCAAGAAGACGACCCCTTAATATCAATAATAACGGTCAACTGGAATGGAAAGAAATATCTAAAGGACCTTTTTAATTCCCTTGCCGGCCTCAATTACCCGGGGGACAAACTTCAAATAATAATGGTAGATAATAATTCCACTGACGGCTCTATCGGGTTTGTGGAGAGGAGATTTCCCGGGGTTGAAATAATACCGCTTAAGGAAAACATGGGATATGCCGGCGGGAACAATGAGGGCCTGCGGCGGGCCAGAGGAAGATATATCGCACTTATCAATAATGACTGCATTGTAGATCCCGACTGGCTCTGTGAGATGCTTTCGATATTCAGAAAAGCTTCGGTTGATGCAAAGATCGGCGCAGTCGGCCCAAAGGTAGTTTTTTACTGGCAGTATATTCCTTTACAGATAATATCGGGAAGCCAGGCGAGTATCCGGAAAAAAAGGACGGGAAAGGATCAGCGCAGGCTGGGGATAAGGATATCAGAAGCAAGAGTAATGGATCCTGGCTATGATAGAAATTCCCGGCCATCAAAAAAAGGATGGACAGCTTCCGGAATAAAGTATATCGAAGGTTTTTACCCTCCTGAGACTGACAGTAAGGGGAAAATATTCCAATGGACCCAGGGGGATGCTGTCATGGCTGTTCCGGTCTTCAATAGTGAAAAGCCGACTATTCTGGAGTTCAAAGCATCTTCGAAAATTTCACCAAATAGCTTGAAAATAGTCATCGGTGAAGAGATCCTAAATGAAGTAAAAATAGGAAAGCGGCCGAAGAAGATAAAGCTCAGGATACCAGTAGGATCCTATGCTTGCCGGAAAGATATAATCAATAGCTGCGGGATCAAGATAAACCGCTCCTTCTACAGCAGGGACAGGGGTTATATGAGTTTTGATGAAGGACAGTATAACCGCGTTGAAGAAATATTTGCCTTAAGCGGCAGCAGCTTTATGATGGACAGGAAAATGCTGGAAGATACAGGATATTTTGACCGGTACTTTTTCACTTATTATGAAGATATTGACCTTTTCTGGAGGGCGAGGCTCAGGGGGTGGAAGCATTTTTTCACACCGAATGCGCTTGTAAGGCATCATCACTGCGGTTCCGGACAGGAGTGGTCATATGATTTTACATATTATGTCCTCCTTAACAGGCTGCTTATGATATATAAATGCGGATGGCTCTCTGTATTTTTAAGGAGCCAGGCAGCATTTGCAGCCGCAAAAATTATCCATACAATTTTTTATCTTGGCCAGCTTGTCAGGGGAAGAAAGATCAGAAGGATAGATATAGGCATAAGATTTAAGATATTTTTCAGGCTCTTCTATCTTCTTCCGGCATTTATGGTAAAAAGGATCAAGATAAGGGCAGGTAAAAAGATCAGTGACAGACAAATAAAGGAATGGTTCAGGGATTTTAAATAATCCCATATCATGTTAGCATTCTAATGCTATGATAAAAATCGCAATTTATGACAGATACTTGTCCACTGCAGGCGGAGGAGAAAGATATAGCTGTAAAATGGCTGAGATCCTCTCGGCTACTGATGGCTATACGGTGGACCTTGTAACAGACCTTTATGCCGATCTTGATGATATTTCACAGAAACTGAATATGGACCTTTCAAAGGTGGGCCTGAAGATCTTTCCTTATGTCTCGGATGATTATAACAGGAGACTTACAGGAGAATATGATCTTTTTATTAATGCCACATATCTCAGCGCTCTTCCAGCTTATAGCAGAAAGAATATCTACCTCTGTTATTTTCCCACGCCATTTGATGTGGACTTCAAATTTATCCACCGTTTTCTCTTATTATTCTTCAGGCTTCCGGCAATATGGCTCTTCAGGCTGGCTGGCAGGATGACAGGAGGATTTGCGGAAATAAAGGTCGAGGAAGGGATATATGAGCCAAAGCGGTTTATGCTTAGAAGGGGCAGCTGGACCAATGGAAGGGCCATACTCGAAGTAAACGGCAAAGGTACCTTTACGCCCGGGATCAAAAATCCAGCGCACAGCCTGCTGGATACTATGAA
Organism: uncultured bacterium; assembly: GCA_965370465.1. Lineage (GTDB taxonomy): Bacteria > Actinomycetota > Humimicrobiia > Humimicrobiales > Humimicrobiaceae > M55B120. The sequence continues at coordinate 4,474 of CBDUUS010000043.1, forward strand.
AGTAAAGGTAGAGGCATATTCCCTGGATTATGGCCCTGATAAAGGGAGAATCAAAAAAGATGGCTTTAAATATGAGACAGAGCTTTTGAGAGGCGAAAAGAAAACGGTCAGGATACCTGCAGGAAGCGGGGCCGGAAAGCCGGATAGCGGCAAATACAGGATCATTATCACTTCGGACACTTTCACGCCATCAGCCGGGCGCGGCGCTTCTGGAGACTCAAGGATACTCGGAGCTGCTATTTATAATGAAAGCAGGACAAACCCATTTAAAAAAGCGGTACTTAAGATACTTGGCTATATTCCTCTATTTCTTATAGCCTATCCTAAAAATAATGAATTCCTTGATACATATCAGAAAATAATCTCAATATCGAAGTATTCGGACCGGTGGATCAAAAGATTCTGGAACAAGGAAAGTACAATACTATTTCCGCCTGTAGATACTGAAAGCTTTGCCAGCGGGGCGGATGCTATTAAAGAGAAAGCTATTTTGAGCGTGGGCCGGTTCTTCCCCGAACATCATAATAAGAAGCAATATGAGATGGCCGGGGCCTTTATAAGGATGTTAAAAGACTATCCGGAGGAGATGAAAGGCTATAAATTATATCTTGCGGGGGGAGTGGCCGACAGGCCGGAACATACCGGATATGTAGAAAGGATAAAAAAACTGGCAGAGGGCCATCCTATAGAAGTAATGGCAAATATTTCTTTCAGGGATCTAACAGGATTATTTAAAAAAGCTTCGATATTCTGGCATGGGGCCGGACTTGGAGAGGATGAAGACCTGCATCCGGAAAAATTTGAGCATTTCGGGATAACTACTGTTGAGGCTATGTCTGCAGGATGTATCCCGGTGGTCATAAATAAGGGCGGCCAGAAAGAAATAATAAAAGACGGGATCGATGGATTCTTTTTTGAGGACCTTGAAGGACTCTCAAAAATAACCCTGGATATAATAAGGGGGGAAAAGGACCCCGGGCCCATAAGGAAAAATGCAGCACATAGCTGCAGAAGATTTTCAAATGATATATTTAAAGAGGATCTGCTTTCAATAGTAAAGGAAACTGTCCGGGACATTACATAAGTCGAAGAACGGAGGGACATTATTTTAAAATGATGGATCTGAGCATCATTATAGTAAACTATAATGGCACAGGCTTTATAGAAGGCTGCCTCGGGAGCATACTGGACCATTTCGGCACCGCAGGCAGCAGCTTTTCATATGAGGCCATAGTTGTGGACAATGCTTCCGGGGATCAGAGCCCGGACTATATTGGCCGGTTCTGTAAAAAGCATAATGGCTTCCGGCTGATAGAGAACGCAGAAAATATGGGCTTCGGGACAGCTTCTAATACAGGAGCCTCTAAAGCTTCGGGGAGATTTTTACTTTTTTTAAACCCTGACTGCAGACTCCTGGAGGGCGGAATAGACAGGATCATAAAATATTATGGGGAAGTTAAAAATATAGGGGCACTCGGGGTAAGGATGCTTAACAGGGACGGCAGCCTCCAACTGAGCTGCAGGGCATTTCCCGGTATTGCCAGGCAGTTTTATGAAAGTTATTTCCTTTACAGGATATTTAAGAAGAGCCGCATCTTTGGTTCATATTTTATGACATGGTGGGACCACCGCACCAATAGGGAAGTAGATTGGCCCTCGGGTTCATTTATACTGATTAAAAAACAGATCTTTGAGGAGAACGGAGGTTTTGACAGTGATTATTTCATGTACAGCGAAGATACCGATCTATGCCGCAGGCTGTACAGGAAAGGGTTTAGAAATCATTATTATCCCGGTTACTGTGTCGAACATGCAGATGGAGGAATAGCCTCCAGGGATATGTCTCTCAGGGAAGCAGGGATCTGGAAGAGCCGCCGGCTGTATTTTATAAAAAATCATTCAAGACTGCAGGCATCAGTATTCAGCCTTTTATATTTTCTGGGGATCATTAACCGCATAATAGTCTTTGGTGCCGCTTCTGTATTTTTTAGAGAGGCCAGAGAACAGGGAAGGGTCCCGATGTATATCGGGGCCATCAGGTCATATTTTAGCGGGGAAGTCCGGTAAATAATATAATGAAAGGATCATAAACTTTAAAAGCATGCGGGAGAAAAAGGAAGAAAAAAACAGGGTACTGGCTGACACAAGCTTTATAACTACTGTATATAATGAGGAGGGGTCCATACTGGAATTCCTTGAGAGCCTTAAGGTACAGACGCAGCTTCCGTCTGAGATGATCATAGTGGACGGCGGTTCGAAGGACAGGACCTTTGAGATGATACAGGAATTTTTTGCGGATTGGGCCCGGAAAGAACGGGACGGTAAAATAAAAATATATCTGAATGAGAGCGCCGGCAGTGCCGACAGGGGTTCTGTGGCCGTCAGGCTCATAAGAAAAGAAGGCGCCGGGATCTCGCTTGGAAGAAATACAGCGATCACAAATGCATCAGGCAAGTTTATAAGCGTAAGTGATGCAGGCTGCATTCTTGATGCGCACTGGTTTGAAGAAATAAACAGTGAAAGGGATAAAAATAGCCATTCTATCACCGGGGGGATGAATTATGCGGCGGCCGGGAGTTTTCTCCAGAGGATGCTTGCCCTGTGTATAATGCCGGGACTTGATGAACTAAAGGAAAACAGGTTCATGCCCTCATCAAGGAATATATCTTTTAGAAGGACTGGCTGGGAAGAAGCAGGGCATTATCCAGAGGATCTTGACTATGGCGAAGATATGAAGTTTAACTTCAATCTAATGGAAAAAGGCTATAAGATGCGGCTGAATCCCCGTGCAATCGTATACTGGAAGATGAGGAAAGATCTAAGAGAGGTCTTCAGGCAGTTTTTCAGATATGCAAAGGGAGATGCTCTGGGCAGGATGTATCCTGCAAGGCATTTTGTCAGGTTCCTTTCCGGCGTGATCTTTATAGTGATAATACTTATGGGGGTATTTACAAGTCCATGGATATTTCTTGCCCTTATCTTTCTTGCGGCTATATATTCCTATAAAGCCTATTACAGGATGCTTTTCAGATGGAAAGGTAATGAAGGCTGCAGGCCGCCGGGGACCGGTATATTGCAGGCAATGCTGTGCATACCCTTTCTGCTGCTGTATATAGATACTGCAAAAGTATTTGGATATATATACGGATCTTTTAAGAGATAATATAGAGTGGTGTATTGCGCAGATGAATAGATAAATAAGCATGCCCTGAACTGATTATAGATACAATACTATGGAGCACAA
>CBDUUS010000044.1:0-7676 GCA_965370465.1 uncultured bacterium
CAGATACTGCGCATATAGTACATATTGGAGACAGCAGGGCCTATCTTTGCAGAAATAACACTCTTAAACTCCTCACTTCCGACCATAATTTTGTTGGTGAAATGTTCCGGAGGGGTGAAATAACCTATGAAGAGACCTTTGATCATCCACAGAGGAACTATCTTACAAATGTTCTGGGAATAGCGGATAATATAATACCAGATTATATAAGCCTTAAAATGCTTGATGAAGATATGTTATTACTTTGTACCGATGGTTTAAACTCAATGCTCAGGGATGAACAGATACTCAGGCTATTAAAGAAATTCCCGGAACCAGAGACTGCTGTAGACAGACTTATCAGATATGCCAATAAAAAGGGTGGGAAAGATAATATTACAGTAATCATAATTAAATTATAGAAGGATCATAAAGATTTGGGCCAAAATAAAGAAATAATAATCTCAAATAGATACAGGATCGAAAAGAAGATAGCCTCCGGTGGAATGGCTGATATCTATCTTGGAGAGGATCTTAAGCTTGATCGAAAAGTAGCCGTCAAGATACTGTCCCCCAACTATGCCGGAGATAGAAACTTTGTTGCAAGATTTAAAAGAGAAGCTCAAATACTGACAAAACTGGACCATGCCAATATAGTTGATATCTATGACTGGGGGAAATTCGACAATTCATACTATATAGTAATGGAATATGTCCAGGGTATCTCATTGAAGGAATTAATTGAACGAAAAGGTTCCATCGACCCCAATATTGCCGCTGATTATGCAATTCAGATATGCGATGCCCTGAGTATTGCACATAAAAACAATCTCATCCACAGGGATATAAAACCGCAAAATATCCTTATTACTCCAGATGATATTGTAAAGGTAACTGATTTTGGAATTGCAAAGTCTCTTAATACAGATATTACAAGGACACTTAATATTGTAGGGACCGCCCATTATATCTCTCCTGAGCAGGTCGGAGGAGATGTTCTTGATAACCGGACAGATATATATTCCCTCGGTGTGGTGATTTATGAAATGCTTACAGGAGATCTCCCTTTCAGGGGAGACACTTCTATAGATATCAGCTTCAAACATGTAAATGAAAAACCTGTGAAGCCATCGGTCCTTATCTTTAGCATACCAAAAAAACTTGAAAAGATAGTGATGGTATGCCTGGAAAAGAAACCTTCAAGAAGATACCCCATAATCGAAGACCTAAAAGGCGATCTTGTCAATTTCCTTGAAAAAAGACCCCTGCTTCTGGGGAATAAGAGAAGAGTCTTTTCAGCAGCAAATACTTTCTCTGAGAGATTGCGGAAAAGTCCCGGACTGATAGCTGTTTCAGTTTTTGCCCTTATTTTTATGGCACTTTTCATAATATATTCAGTTCTTTATTATCAAAAAGAGCCTGTAGCCGAAACCGATCTCCGCGTACCTCCATTAAAAAATATTTCTATTGAGACTGCGGGTGAGATACTTTCATTTTTTGGTCTGGGAATAGCAGTTTCCGGTGAGAGATCCAGTGCTGAAATTCCTAAAGGCTATATAATCGAACAAATGCCGCAGGCATATGACAATATTATTGAAGATGGTTCAGTGGAGGTAATAATCAGCAGCGGAAGCGGGATCTCCTCTATTAAGGCACCAAATATAATGGGTTTTGAAACTGAAGAGGCCCGGAAGATCCTTGAGGAAAGAGATTTGAAGCTGGGAACTATTTCTATTGAGTCCTCTAAAGCATATGACAAAAATATTATTATAAGTCAGGACCCTTCATATGGTATAGAAATGGAACCCGGAGAAACTATAGATATAATAATCAGCAAAGGTCCAGAAACCATAATCGTCCCGAATATCATCGGTCGTGATCTTGCCTATGCATCAAAACATTTAAGCTCTCTCGGGATCTATGTCATAACCGGCATAGCTCCAATGAATGAGACTGTCACCCGGCCCGGGTATGTGGTTTCAGTAGAACCCCGGCCCGGGACATCTATAGATATAGATGACATAGTCGAGATAAGGGTATCTGTTTTAGAACCTCTTGATCAAATACCGGACCTGAAGGGGCTAAATATCCAGGAGGCTCTATCTGCTCTGGATTCCCTGAAAATAGCTTATGAAGTATTATATGTAGAGCCAGATTATTCTTTTCAAAAAGATGAAGTGCTCGGACAGTGGCCCGAAAATGGTTCATATCTGCCGCATAACTGGCCCGTGATCCTCTATATAGGAAAATAAATTCCGTCTATTTTACTTAACGGGTGAAAATTCCCATATTTTCGAATTTCTCTGCCCTTTGAAGTTTTAATTCTTCACCGGAATATTTATCCAGCCTTTTAAGGGCATCAGGTATATATCTTTCTATTATACTTATCATCCTCTTAGGATCATTCTGGGCACCGCCTATCGGTTCATGTATTACCCGGTCGATAATACTTAGTCTGGACAGATCCTTTGATGTTATCTTTAAGGCTCTCGCCGCCAGTTTGGTACCGGATGGATTTTTCCACAAAATTGCGGAACATGCCTCCGGGGATATTACAGAATAGGTCGAATTTTCAAGCATTGCTATTTCATTTCCTACAGCAAGCGCAAGTGCGCCGCCGCTTCCCCCCTCTCCAATAAGAATCGCTACTACCGGGACCTTCAGTTCAAACATAAGCTTTATACTATGGGCAATGGCACTGGACTGTCCGCTATCCTCCGCATCTATTCCGGCATATGCCCCTGGAGTATCTATGAATGTAATGATCGGGAAACCAAACCTGTCTGCAAGCCTCATTATCCTCTGGGATTTCCTGTATCCCTGCGGAATACTGGAGCCGAAGTTATATTTAATTCTTTCTTTTATATCCTTGCCTTTATTGTGGCCTATTACCGCCACTGTTCTGCCGCCGATCTTGCCGAGGCCCGCTATTATTGATTGGTCCTCCATGAAAAGCCTGTCTCCTGAAAGGCCGGTAAAATCCGTAAAGATCCTTTTTATATAATCCTGGCATTGGGGCCTGCCTTCATTCCTGGAAAGCTCTACGATCCTCCATATCCGTCTGGATTCGCGGTCGACTTTCCTGTACTCATCGATCTTTTTATTCAACTCTTTTTCAGTATCCTTAAAATGGATACCTGTAAAGAAAGGCACCTTTTTTAATCTATCAAGTTTTGAAAGGGAGTTCAGTATTTCCTTTACATAACTTTTTGGGACTTCCCCTAATTTTTTTAGATCCATCTTAACCTTTAAATAATCTTAATAATCTTGCCAGGATCCCCTTCATCTCTCCCCTGTTTATGATCATATCGACCTGGCCGTTTTTTAGATTTCTTTCAGACAGGCCAAAATCTTCAGGCATTTCTTTTTTAATCGTCTGTTTCACTACCCGCGGTCCTGCAAAACAAAACAAAGCCCCTGGCTCTGCGATGATTATATCGGCAATTGTAGAAAAACTTGCACTTACTCCCCCGGTTGTAGGATGGGCTATTACTGAAATGTACGGGATCTTTTTTTCCATTACCCTTGTAATGCTTGAAACAGTTTTCGCCATCTGCATCAGGGACATTATCCCCTCCTGCATCCTTGCGCCTCCCGATGCTGAAAAAAGTATCAGGGGAATATTCTTTTCAATGCTTAAATTCGATAAGTTCTTTATCTTCTCGCCGACAACACTGCCCATGCTGCCGCCCATAAAACTAAAGTCCATCACGCCAAGAGCAGCTTTATGGCCATCGATCCTTGCTTCCCCGGTTATTATTGCACTATTCAGACCGGTTTTTAACCTTGCTTCCTTTAAACGTTCTGGATATGACTTAAGGTCATAAAATTTTAAAAAATCAACAGAATTCAAATTACTGTCTTGTTCTAAAAAACTGTTTTCATCAGTAGTTATCTGGACCCTTTCCCTGCAGCTGATATAGGAATGATCATTGCAGTATGGACATACCCTGTTGTTCAAAAGATATACTTCTCTTTCGATATCCTTATTGCAGGATCTGCATTTTATTTTTTTATTATTATCGGTCATATTTTTTAAATCCAAGTGTCACATTATGCCCCCCGAATCCCATTGAATTGGAAAGGGCCACATCCACCTTTTTTTCCTGCTTTACTTTGGCCGTATAATTAAGATCACATAAAGGACCGGGATTATCCAGATTTATTGTCGGTGGAATAATGCCAGTATTTATAGCCATTATGGCCGCTACAGCCTCTACGGCTCCGGATGCTCCAAGGCAATGTCCTGTCATAGATTTTGTGGAGCTGACATTCAGCTTATAAGCATACTCCCCAAAACATCTTTTGATCCCTGTAGTTTCCGTGACATCATTTAATGGCGTCGAGGTCCCGTGCGCATTTATATAATCTACATCTTCCTTTAAAATATTCCCTTCCTCCAAACATATAGACATGCATCTGGCAATATTTGTTCCAGATTCTTCAGGGGCGGTTATGTGAAAGGCCTCCCCGGACATACCATAGCCAAACATCTCACAATAGATCTTTGCTCCTCTCGATATGGCATGTTCGAGTTCTTCAAGGATTATCGTCCCCGAACCCTCGCCCATTACAAATCCATCCCTGTCCCTGTCAAAGGGCCTTGAAGCAGCCTGCGGATCATCATTTCTGCCGGACATTGCATTCATATTCGAAAAGCCGGACATTCCCATCGGGGTTATGGCGGCTTCGCTTCCCCCTGTTATCATCACATCCGCCAGCCCCCTCTTTACTATTTCAAAAGCATCTCCGATAGCATTCGATCCGGCTGCACAGGCAGTCGTGGTTGTTGAGACTGGTCCTTTGGCTCCGCAGATTATCGAGACATGCGCCGCAGCCATATTCGATATCATCATAGGTATAAAAAATGGGCTCACTTTATCGGCACCCTTCTCAAGAAGCCTTATATGCTGCTCCTCCAGCGTGCCGATCCCTCCTATTCCGCTTCCGATGATTACTCCGACTCTATTTGAATTTTTATTATTAACTGTCAGTTTGCTGTCAGAAATGGCATCATTAGATGATTTAACTGCGAACTGTGAAAACCTGTCCATCCTTCTCGCTGTTTTGGAATCAATATAATCTACAGGTTTAAAATCATTTATCTGTGCAGCTATTCTGCATGATAATTTTGATACATCTATTCTTTCAACCAGTGTTACACCCGATCTCCCATTTATAAGGCCGTCCCAGCTCTTCTCGATATCCAGGCCAAGGGCCGTCAAAAGCCCAAGTCCCGTGACTACTACTCTTCTTTGCTGTCCCATTATATCAGACATCGATTCTCCATTTCTTTTCTAATGATTAGTAATAACAATACTTGAAACATGATCCCTTATATGCCCATTCCTCCATCGACCCCAAGGACCGTACCGGTTATATAATCCGAGTCTTCACTGGCCAGAAATAGCACAGCTTTTGCAACATCCTCGACACTGCCCAGTTTCCTTGTAGGTATCTGTACCAGAAGCATCTCCCTGACTTTGTCTGAAAGTTTTCCGGTCATGTCTGTCTCAATATAGCCTGGAGCAACAGCATTCACCAGGATATTCCTGCCTGCCAGCTCCCTTGCCAGTGTCTTTGTAAGGCCGATAAGTCCGGCTTTGGATGCTGAGTAATTTGCCTGGCCCGCATTTCCGTGCACACCTACTATTGAAGATATATTGATTATCTTTCCGCTTCTTGCCTTTACCATATGTTTTACTGCAAATTTAGAACAGATAAATGCACCGGTGAGGTTTATCTCAATGACTTTCTTCCAGTCATCAACACTCATCCTTAAAATCAGATTATCCAATGTTATCCCTGCATTGTTTACCAGGATATCTATTCCCCCATATTCTTGAACAACCGTATTAATGCTCTCTTCTACATTTTCCCCGCTGGTAATATCAACCATATAGAAAGCTGCACTTCCGCTTCCATATTCTTTGTTAAATTCTGCCGCTGTTTCTTTGCCTGCATCCCCGTTTATATCAAAAATTATGACTTTTCCGCCTTCATTTAAAAACTCCGTACATATATTTTTACCTATGCCCCTGGCTCCTCCAGTTACTATTGCTATCTTATCCTTCAATCTCATCTTAAATGTCCTCTCTCCTGTAATTTAACTATCAGATCCTCAATATCGCCAGGATCATTTGTATTCATTATATCTACATCCTTTTTATTCTTACGGGCTATCCTTGAGACCAGGCCCGATAATACTTTCCCGGGTCCTATCTCTACAAAAACATCTATCCCTTTATTTAGAAGAAGCTTTACACTGCCTACCCATTGTATTGGACCCGTCAGTTGTCCCGTCAGGGTTCTTTTCAATCCGTCTCTTCCTATATATTTTGCTTCTGTAGTAGATAGAAAAGACAGGCCGGGCTCTTTGAAGCTTATATTTTTATCAATAAAATCCCCCAGATCCCCCGATACCTTCCCCATCAGGGGGCAGTGGGATGCGATATTTACTTTAAGAGGAATGACTTTCCTGACTCCCTTTTCTTTCAGGTCAATTATTGCATTCCTTATATCCTGCTCATATCCGCTGATCACTATCTGAGTATAATCATTGTAATTAGCTATAAAGACCCTATCCCTATATTTCTCAAGAACATCTTCTATCACGCCGGCTTCGGCTCCAAGAACAGCTGCCATCATCCCTTTTGCAGTCCTATCAGCATTACTCATTATGTTTCCCCTGTATGCTACAAGCTCTGCTCCCGTTTTAAAGTCAAATGCTCCACAGCCATAAAGGGCGCTATATTCGCCGAGGCTGTGGCCCATTACTGTATCTATGCTGTTCATATCCAGAGCAAGATCTTTTGATAGATAATCAAATAAAGCACAGCTCAGGGCATATATTGAAATTTGAGAAAACCTTGTATCTCTGAGGCTATTATCCGTATCCCGACCATTGATTATACCTGCAAGATCCTTTCCTATTATTTCTCCAGCAATTTCAAAGTATTTATGATATTTGCTGTTAAATCTCAAAAACTGCTGCCCCATCTTCTCGAACTGGGAACCCTGTCCGGGAAACATCAGAGCTATTTTTGGATTATCCTTAGCATTTATGCCATTATTCAACTGTGACCCTTTCCATTTTCATTTGTCCCCGGGTCTATCCGATTGCAAACATTATATCTGCTGCACAGGCAAGTTCATCATTAACAGCCGCCTTGCCTCTGCCCTTACCTATATTCCGCCTGAAACTGTCGATTTCTACCTCGATTATCAGTTCATCACCTGGCCTTACGATCCTTTTAAATCTTGCCTTATCTATGCCCGCAAATAAAACAAGTTTTCCTTTATTTTCAGGAAGCATAAGGACCGATACGGCACCCGCCTGAGCAATGGTCTCTACCTGCAGGACACCGGGCATGATTGGATTTCCGGGGAAATGTCCCTTAAAATAGTACTCATCTTCTTTTACATACTTGACGCCCTTTATCCTTTTACCAGGCTCTACCTCAAGTATCTCATCTATTAAAAGGAAAGGATAACGGTGAGGGATTATGCTTTCAATCTCACTTTTACCAAACTTTTCCATAAAATATTCTTTCTCCATTAGATATATTATTTATTTGATATGCTGCGGCCTAAATATTAGACGGAGGAGTATTTTTATGGTTTCAATCAAAGAAATTTATAGGAATTAGCAGATATTTCTTATTTAATATTTATTATAATAATTTTAATTGATAAAC
>CBDUUS010000045.1:0-7546 GCA_965370465.1 uncultured bacterium
TTTGCAAAAACAGATATGATTCATCTGCAGCAGGAAGCTGCAAGCGATGAGGATATCACAATGGGACTGTGCTATGCAATGGCAAGAAGCTTCAGGGCCCAGATCGCCAGGCGCAGCATATTTAAAGCTCCGGTCATCTTCTGCGGCGGCGTATCGTTTAATAAGGCGATGATAAAGGCATTTGAAGATACCCTTGACCAGAATGTAACCATACCCGGACATCAGGCTTCGATGGGAGCCATAGGAAGCGCCCTTTCTATTATTGAAAAGAATAAAAAGATCATCATTAAAAAAGATGATATTTTAGCAGGGCTAACAGATTATCTGGAAAACTATGCCTATACAAGGGAGACCTTTAAACCACTCAGGATAAATAAATCTGTTCTTCCGGAAGCAAAAGACGGGCAATATGAATTCGGTCCCGGGAAAACAGAGACATATATAGGAATAGACGTTGGATCAATATCTACAAATGTGGTAGCTATCGACAGAAATAAGAAACTTATTGCAAAGAAATATTTAAGGACGGCGGGAAGGCCCATAGAGGCAGTCAGAAAAGGTATTGCCGATATTTCGGAAATGCTCGGAGACAAAGTAGAGATAAAAGGTGCGGGTACGACCGGTTCCGGAAGGTATCTTACAGGAGACTTTGTAGGAGCAGACATCGTGGTCAATGAGATAACAGCACAGGCGGCTGCAGCAGCAGAGATCGATCATGAGGTAGATACAATATTTGAGATAGGCGGACAGGATTCAAAGTTTATCTCCCTCGAAGACGGAGTAGTGGTGGATTTTGAGATGAACAAAGTCTGTGCTGCTGGAACAGGCTCTTTTCTCGAAGAGCAGTCCGAGAGATTTGATATTAAAATTGAGGATTTTGGAGATATTGTACTTAATGCAAAAAATCCGCTGAATCTGGGGGAACGCTGTACAGTCTTCATGGAGACCAATGTATATTCCCATTATCAGAAAGGTGCCCGGATCGACGACCTTCTTGCAGGGCTCGCATATTCTATAGTAGCGAATTATATAAACCGCGTTGTCGGAAGAAAAAAGATAGGGAAAAAGATATTTTTCCAGGGTGCCGTTGCATTCAACCGCTCAGTGGTGGCAGCTTTTGAAAGTTATATCGGCGGCAAGATAATAATACCCCCCGATCATGAAGTAACCGGAGCAATAGGTGCGGCTATAAGGGCGATGCAGGAAGTAAAAGAAAAAAAACTTAAAACCGGTTTCAGGGGTTTTGACGAAATATCCCGGATCAAGTATTCACAGAGCTCCTTTGAATGCAGGGGATGCCCGAATCATTGTGAGATAAAGAAGATCTCAATGACGGGAAGACCCGCGCTTTTTTATGGCGGAAGATGTGAAAAATATGAAAAGGCGAGTGATAAGGCCAATAATATACCCGACTATTTTGCCATGAGGGAAGAACTGCTTATGAATTCATATAAGCATAGCCTGCCTGAAGACGGTCCAGGGGATAAAAGAAAAAAAGTGGGGATGCCTTATGCCATGCTGACATTTGAGTTCTATCCTTTCTGGAAAGCATTTTTTACCGAACTTGGATTCGACCTTATACTATCGGATAAGACGAATAAAAAAATAATCAATGATGGTGTCCAGGCCGCGGTATCGGAGACCTGTTTTCCGATGAAGGCTACTCTCGGCCATGTCATAAACTTAATGGAGAAGGGAGTCGATTATCTCTTCCTTCCCACTACAAGGGATATGCCCACAAATAAGTCAAATATAAAGGGAGAGAGGACAGGAAGTTATCCATGTCCGTTCATACAGGGGACATGGTCGATAGTGAAGGCAGCTATCGATACAGGGGATATAGAGGTCCTTACTCCAATAGTCAATTTCTCATATAAGGAATATGCCAGGGAAGTACAGCTGATGAAGCTTGGAACGGGACTGGGCCGCAGCAAGAAAGATGTGCGGAAAGCGACAGATGAAGCCTATAGCGCCCAGAGCAGGTTTTACTCCGGCCTTAAGGAGCTGGGCAGAGAAGTGATGTCAGAACTGGGCAGGGACGAGACAGCAATAGTGGTATCCAGCCGTTCATATAATAGCTGCGATAGCGCCATCAGCATGGATGTTCCCAAAAAACTAAAGGGATTGGGCCTGAAAGTAATACCGATGGATCTTCTTCCTCTGGATGAAGTAGACCTATCAAAAGACTGGCCAAATCTTTACTGGGAATTCGGGGACAGGATACTGAGTGCAGCAGAGATAATAAAGAAGGACCACAGGCTGTATCCTGTATATATCACAAATTTTGGATGCGGGCCCGACTCATTTATACTTCAATATTTCGAAAGGCAGATGGACAGGCCCTTTCTTAAGCTTGAGGTAGACGAGCATTCTGCCGGAGCCGGAGTCATAACAAGGTGCGAAGCATTTATTGATTCCCTTACCAATATAAAAAACAGGGATAAGATAAAAGGAAAGATAGCTGATAGCGGGAAGGAAAAGACATCTCCTGAAGCTGATAAAGATCCGGACAGGGACAGTGGCGATAGCATCCTTCTGCAGGGAGGGATCATCACAGATAAGAATATTGATATCAGCAGCCTGCCCGAAGCTACATTTAAAAAGGACCAGGGAAGGACCATATATATCCCGTATATGAGTGATTCTGCAATAGTATTAAAGCATGCCTTCCGCTGGGCCGGGATCGATGCGGAGATGCTTCATTCAGATGACGAGACCCTTAAATGGGGACGCAGGTATACTCTCGGAAAGGAATGCTATCCTTTTATAATAACTACAGGCGATATTATAAAGACTCTTAAGAACAGTGATCCAAAAAAGGCGGCATTTTTGATGCCCCAGACTAATGGGCCCTGCCGTTTTGGCCAGTATAATAAGATGCAGAAGATAATAATAAGGGAGCTCGGATATTATGACGTGCCCATAATCGCGCCCGGCGCTCCTGAGAACAGCCAGTTTTACAGGGAATACGATATGCAGGGAAAGCGCGGTCTCGACCTTCTGGCAAAGGTCAGCCTGGGACTGATCGCAGTAGATAATCTGAATAAGGCCCTCCGGCAGACAAGGCCCTATGAAAAACAAAAGGGAAGCACTGAGAAGATATATGAAAAATATATCGGCAGGGTATGCAGTTGTATTGAAAATGATAATTCTTCAAATATCCTTGACAGTGTAACAGCGGTTCTTTCCATGGCAAGGATTGATTTTGAAAAGATCCCGGTAGTGAAGACGGAGAGGCCCCTTATCGGCATAGTGGGGGAGATCTTTGTCAGGAATCATCCATATAGCAATAATGAGATAATAAGGAACATAGAGGCTCTTGGCGGAGAAGTAGATATGCCCACCATTGGCGAGTGGCCGGAGCACACTACTGCTACAAGGAAGATAGATATAATAACCCGGCAGACGGACCTTTTCTATAAGATAATTAAATATTTCTCCCCCAATGGAAATGGTTCCGAGCTTACAAGGACCACCGAAAGCTTTGGTGAGCTTATGGGCGGATTTATGGGAGGGATCAAATTTTTTGTAACCAATAGATATTTTGACCGCTATATTACAAATTGCAAGAATAAATTTGCAAAGCCATTCAAAGGTTTTCTAAGAGATGAACATGCAGGCAGCGTATACGATGTCTGGGATAATGCTGAACCATATATTATCAAATGGTTTGGAGAAGCGGCCCTATCGGTAGGAAAATCAATAGAATGGGCAGAAAATGGTGCCGATGGGATCATCAATGTCCTGCCGTTTACTTGCATACCGGGAAATATTGTAAATGCAATATCCAAAAGCATAAAGGAAGAATATCATATACCATGGCTCAATCTTGCTTTTGACGGACTGGAACAGGGAACGACTGAGACGCGGCTGGAAGCATTCATGTATCAGACCAGGCAGCATATGAAGAATAAGAAATAGAATGCCATATCAGTTTTAAAAGCGCCTCTATTAAGATATTATTGTTTTAAATGATTTAATTTATTCCTGAGGCTGCAGCTACTATGAAAGGATTGTTTATAACATTCGAAGGGTCCGACGGTTCCGGGAAGACGACACAGATAGAGCTTCTTGCCAATTATCTGAAAGAAAAGGGCCGTAAAGTCGTGACTGCTATCGAACCCGGCGGGACAAAGCTGGGCAGGAAGATAAGGCATATACTTCTCGATAAGGAAAATATGGGCATGGCGCCCACCGCCGAGACTCTTTTATTTCAGGCCTCCCGGGCAGAGCTGGTCTCAAAGATCATATCACCGGCGCTAAGATCGGGCCATGTAGTGATCTGTGACAGGTTCTTTGATTCCACAATAGTCTATCAGGGGATCGCACGGGGACTTGGAAAGGAAAAGATAATAGATATGAGCCTGTGGGCCACTGGCGGACTGGTACCCGATCTTACATTCCTGCTTTCCCTTGATGTGGACCGGGGAGAGGAGAGGATATCAGGCGCTCTGCGGGATAGGGACAGGATAGAGATGGAGGAAGAAAGATTTAAACAGAAGATATATGAGGGCTATCTTGAGCTTGCAGAAGAATTCAAAGATAGGATAGTCCCCATAGACGCAGGGCAGGAAATCAAAATAGTGTTTAATATCATAAGGGAAAAAGTGGACAGGGAACTAAAAAGAAGATGAGATTATTCCAGGGACTTAAGTTCCTATTAGATGACAATGCCAATCAATCAAATATAAAACTTCTTTCAGGGATGATAGAAGATGACCATGTCTCCCATGCATATCTCTTTGCGGGGAATAATATGGAACAGCTCCACAGGCTGGCGCTTTCATTCTCAGCATGCATAAACTGCAGGGATGGAGGCTGCAGCCATTGTGATGTCTGCAAGACGACTATCGGCGGGGTTCATCCAAATATACTCATAGTAGAACCGGAAGGAAGTATTCTGCGTATTGAAGAGATATCAAACCTCCAGAGATTTATGGGGATGAGCGCCTATGGTCCCGGAAAGAAAATATGTATCATAAAGGAAGCAGAGCTTATGAATACAGAAGCAGCAAACCGGCTCTTGAAAACACTGGAGGACCCTCCGGATCCCGGATCCATATTCATGCTTCTTTCAGAAGATATAACAGTCATGCTTCCAACTATCGTATCGCGCTGTCTTGTATATAAATGGAAGTTTGAATTTGATGAAAGCAAGGATGTAAAAACAGATTTTCATATTCTTGAAAAATATCTGGATAGCGGAATGAAGGGAATAATAGGCGATGATGGGGCCGGACCCTCAGTGCTTGACCTATCGGTGCGCATTCTCGAGATATCAAAAAAAATGGGAGCAGGTTTGAAAGCTGATATGGAAGAAGAGATCACCAGGGTAAAAGACAGCGGACATGCAAAGGAAGATATAGACAGGTATCTTGCGGTGCTCAAGTCCAAACATAAGAGACGCCTGGCAAAATTTAAGAAGTTGGGTATAAGCAGGGTTTTTGATATAATATCAGCCTGGCTCGAAGATATTATCTCAGTAAAAATGGGTATGGGCCAGAAGGATTTGAATTTTGAAAGAAATCATACTTTTATAAATAATAGATTAAAAGGCATAAAAATCGGTGATATTCTTAAATTAATGGAGAATATCGAAGGAAATAGGATGTATCTGGGCTATTTAATAAATCCTGAACTGGCCCTTGATAATATTTTCCTTCAGGCGGGGAGCCTTAAATTTAAGAGATAGGTGAAGCTTATGGCTTTAATGATAGGCATAATGTTTAAAGAAAACGATACGGTCCATTATTTTGATCCTGCGGGAATAGAGGCCAAAGTAGGAGACAGGGTCATCTGCCATATGGAAGATGCGCTTGAAATAGGGGAAGTCGCTGTCCCGGTGGTTGAGACAAAGGAGCAGGGCATAACTTCTCCATTGAACAAGCTGGTCCGGAAGGCTACCTATTACGATCTTTCGGTGGATGAATTGAACAGGAAAAAGGAAAAAGAAGGACTGGAAAAGTTTGGCGAGCTGACAAAAAAGTACGGTCTTATCATGAAGCTGGTAAGCGTGCATGTGATGTTTGATAAAAGTAAGATGGTATTTTTCTTTACTGCCGAAAAGAGGGTTGATTTCAGGGAGATGGTGAAGGAGCTTGCTACATATTTTAAGATAAGGATAGAACTCAGGCAGATCGGAGTAAGGGATGAGGCAAAGATAATAGGCGGACTTGGTCCCTGCGGCAGGGATCTCTGCTGCAAGAGTTTTCTCACTGACTTTGAATCTATTTCCATAAAAATGGCAAAGGACCAGAATCTTCCCTTGAACCCGCTTAAAATATCAGGGATATGCGGAAGGCTTATGTGCTGCCTCAGATATGAATATGGTTCATATCAGGAATTTATCGATAATGCCCCGGAAGTGGGCATTAAAGTAAAATCCTGTCATGGATTCGGCATAGTATGCGGCTATGAACCGCTTAAAGAATCGCTTGTATTATATCTTGAGAATTCATCCAGGAAGTCCGTACTGCTTTCAGAAGTCGAGATAACCAGTGAAAAAGTAGAGCTTGATGAATACGGAGTGCCCTGTAATATGGATCATGTTAAGATGCAGGAGACTTCCGGAGATGGGAGCACCGGCAGTGCTGGCAAAGATGAGGGCCAGAAAAAAAATACCAGGAAAGAAAAGCGGTTCGGAAGGCAAAGAAGGGGTGCCCCGGGCAAGAATAATATGGGAAAGCAGAACGGAGAAAGCACCTATAAAAATAGTTGAGAAAGACTATTGCCGATGTAGCTCAATTGGTAGAGCAGCTCATTCGTAATGAGCAGGTTACTGGTTCAAGTCCGGTCATCGGCTCCAATAAAAAATCTATATTTCCCCGATAATGATATTTGTTGACCTGTAAGATCCAATGTTCTGGTAAAATTGATATTTGTTTTCATATCTATTATAATAACTATATTAATGTATATAATTATAGCTATGATCTAAAACCATATGAAAACTGTACAGATGACAATGGAAGAGGACCTGATAAGGAAAGTCGACAGAACTGCAAAATCCCTTAGCAAGACACGATCAGCATTTACCCGGGAAGCATTACTGAAAGCCATAAAGGAAGTCCGGGAAAAGGCACTGGAAAAGAAACAGATCGAGGGTTATAAAAAAAACCCTGTTAAAAATGGCGAGTTTTCGGACCGGGAATCTGAACAGGACCGGGTGGACTGATGAGAAGAAATGAAGTCCGCTGGTATAAATTTGGATATTCTGATAAAAAAAGGCCGGTCCTTATACTGACACGGGATTCAATTATTGACTATCTTAATGAAGTAACGGTTGCTCCTATAACTTCCACGGTAAGGAATATTCCATCAGAGGTCCACTTAATAAAGGTAGATGGCATGCTGAAGGATCGTGCCATAAATCTTGATTACCTTCAGACTGTTTCAAAATCCAGGATCGGGAAATTGATCACTACGCTGGGACCGGATAAGATGGGCCAGGTACAGGCAGCACTTCTTTTTGCACTGGGTTTTGATTATTAGAAATTTAAAATAATTTAGAGATAGAAAGTACTTAAAATGCTGATCAGGGATCTAA
>CBDUUS010000046.1:0-7475 GCA_965370465.1 uncultured bacterium
TGGGCGCCAAGATGGCACAGGTCTTCCCTCTTAAGATAGATCTTTGCGCCTTTAAACTCTTCAGTCAGCCTCCGGGCATAATACAGAGGGGTGGGGCGTCCCACATAATCCTTTAGATAGCTGGAAAGCTCATCCTGAAAATCCCTATCCCTGCTATATTTTAAATAACTGGCCTCCAGCTCTTTTAGAGCGCTGATAAGTATTTCCGGGACAAATCTTCCGCCAAATTCACCGAAGTATCCTGATGTTCCGTAATCTTTGTCTTTCTTATAATATTTGCTGTCCATAATTTTTACCCTGATATTATTTTATAATTGTTTTTCATATCTGCACACCTCAGCAATAAACTTCTCCACATATTTAAGGTCCTTTATGCCTGGAGCGGCTTCCAGTCTTGATGATGCATCCACGCCAAATGGTTTTGCCATATTTAGTGCATCATAAATATTTTCATGGTCGAGCCCCCCTGATAGTATTAAGCTGCCTGCACCGGCCAGACCCTTTATAAGCTGCCAGTCTATTGTCTTTCCGGTTCCGCCGTATTTATCTTTATCATAGCTGTCCAGCAAAATATAGTCAGCGGTCTCACTGAAGCTTTTTACGGTCTCTTTAAGCTGCAGTGTCCTTCTTCCGCTATCTTCCCCGACCCTTATGGCCTTTATTATCTTCACTCCCGGTACAACTCTTTTTAACTCTTCTATATAAGCTATATCTTCATCCCCTGAAAGCTGTACATTATCCAGGCCCAGCTGCTCTATATATTTTTTTATCATAGCGGTTCTTTCATTTACAAAGACTCCCGTCTTCGATGCCCTGCCTGTACCGCTGATGATGCTTCTTGCCTTCTCGAGGCTTATCTTCCTTGGGCTGTCAGTGGAGAAAATAAAACCAGGGCAGTCAGCTCCCATCCTTGAAATAGCTTCCGCATCGCTGGCTCTCGTTATTCCGCATATTTTTATCCATACCATATTTTACCCTGCCCTCTTCTTTTTAAATAAGGCTCCTCTAAATAAGATCTCTTTTCTTTAGCTCATTTTCAAATTCCGAAAGGGTACTGTCGAGTTCCCTGCTTTTCATAAAATGAGTCCCTATTAAAAAAGTGTCTACTCCCATTTTATATAGTTTTTCAATATAGCCGGCATCTTCCACTCCGCTCTCACATATTATTATTTTCTCTTCCAGGCCGCCTGAAGGGATGTCCCTCAGAAGCTTTATAATATGATTGCTGTCTACATGCATTTTTTTAAGGTCGCGGTTATTTATTCCGATCATCTCTGCACCCATATCAAGGGCCCGCATAAGTTCCTGTCTATAATGGGTCTCGACAAGTACGTCAAGTCCGGCTTTCCTGGCGCATTCATACAGTCTTTTTAATTTGTTATAGCTCAGAAGAGAGCTTATAAGAAGTATGCAGTCGGCTCCCAGCTCAGCACTTTCATAGACCTGTTTTTCACTGAATATAAAATCCTTCCTCAGAACGGGAAGATCTGCACCTGTCTTTGCCAGCGCTATATCTGTTTTTCTCCCCTTAAAGTACAGTTCTTCGGTAAGTACCGATAATCCTGATACAAAATTTCTATATTTATCATATGCTTTAGCTGCCTCTGCCACATCCAGGTCCCCATTTATGATCCCTCTTGATGGAGACGCTTTTTTTATCTCTGCTATTATATTTACCCTGCCGGGACATATACTATTTATAAGCCCTTTCCCGCCGGAATCAGGCCCGGCTTCAGGCCCGGACAATCTTATATCTTTAAGTCCCTTCTTTTTCGCAATCAGGATATCTTTTAAAAATTTTGATCCCATATCATTCCTGCCTGTTTTCGGCAGCTCTTTTTGAGATATCTGCCAGTTTATTTAATTTTTCTATAGCTTTTCCATTATCTATGGACCCGGCTGCCATATCTATTGCATCTTCTATGTGGTCAGAAAGCTTCCCCGCTACAATTGCGGCAGCAGCATTGAGTACTGCAGTATCTCTCATCGGGCCCTCTATCCTGCCGGATAGTATCCCTTCCATGATCTTTGCATTACGGGCCGCATCTCCTCCTTTGAGATCCGCTATATCCGCAGGTTCAAATCCGAGGTCCGCCGGATCAAGTACATATTCTATGATATTTCCATTCTCCAGATATGCTACGCTGCTCTTTGAAGTGGTCGAGAGCTCATCCATCCCGTTTTCACTGTTTACAATAAAGGCCCTATCAACGCCGAGGTTCTTCAGTACTCCTGCCATTATTTTTAGAAGACTCTTATCATATACTCCCAGCACCCTTCCGCTTGCTTTGGCCGGATTGGTAATAGGGCCCAGGATATTAAATACCGTCCTCATCCCGAGCTCTTCCCTTACTCCTGCTACATACTTCATCGCACTGTGGGCCATCCGGGCAAAGATAAAGCCTACCCCGGCCTCCTTTATACATTCTGCCACTCCATCAGCATCAAGGCCTATATTTACTCCATAACTTTCCAGCACATCTGCACTTCCGCTCCTGCTGGATACGCTCCTATTGCCGTGTTTGGCGATCTTTACTCCTGCCCCTGCAGCTATAAAGGCAGCAGTTGTGGATATATTAAAGGTATGTAGTCCATCCCCTCCGGTCCCGCATGTGTCTACCAGGTTCTTTTCCCCTGTAATCACTTTCCGGGCCTTTTCAAGCATTGCTTCTGAGAAACCCGATATCTCATCAACCGACTCGCCCTTCATCTTTAAAGCTATTAAAAATGCTGAGATCAGGCTATCTGCCACGCCGCCTTCCATTATACGGATCATAGCTTCATATGCTTCTTTCCTGCTGAGGTCGATGGAACTTATTAATTTCTCAATATATTCTTTCATCTTTCTCCCACTAAATAAATAGAGGCCCATTAAATAGCCTCATTCAATTATATTGACAGCCTTCAAAAGAGCTGCTGCCTTATTTATAGTCTCCTGATACTCATTTTCCGGTACTGAATCATAGACTATGCCGGCTCCCGCCTGCACATAGACTTTTCCATCCTTTACAATAGCGGTCCTTATGGTTATACAGCTGTCAAGATCACCGTCATAGCCAAAATATCCGACTGCTCCTCCATAAGGGCCCCTGCAATCAGGCTCAAGGCTGCTTATTATCTGCATCGCCCTTATCTTTGGCGCACCTGAAAGGGTCCCGGCTGGAAATACGCTTCTGAAAGCATCGTATATTGTAGAGCCGCTATTTAATATCCCTTCTACCCTGGAGACCAGATGCATCACATGCGAGTATTTTTCGATCTTCATATACTCCATGACCTTTACACTTCCGTATCTGCATACTCTTCCAAGATCATTTCTCGCAAGGTCGACCAGCATATTATGTTCTGCTATCTCTTTCATATCATTTAAGAGGTCTTCCATTATCTTCTCTTCTTCAGCCTCATTTTTGCCCCTTTTGCGGGTGCCTGCTATCGGACATGTAAGGACCCTGTCCCCATTTATCTTTATAAGGGGCTCGGGAGAGGCTCCAATAATATTAAAGTCCCCAAAATTGAAGAAGTACATATACGGCGATGGATTTATGGATCTGAGTCCGCGGTAGATATTAATAGGGTCCCGGCTGTCTTCCATACTAAAACGCTGCGAAAGCACTATCTGAAATGCTTCGCCCTCTGTGATACTGGCTCTGGCCCTTTCTACTGCCTCCTTAAATGCTTCAGGCATAATATTGGACTTAAATGCCTCATCTGCCCTCCCGGAATCCGCCGGCCCCCTTAGCCCTGTGCCGAGGGAAGGTATAATATTCGACGCGATCTTTTTCTCAAGAGCTTCTATTCTCTCCACAGATTGCTGATAGGCCTTTTCCGGCATTATTGCCCCACCGGTCTTTATTGTGGATATGATCTTTAAGCGGTTCATCAGATGGTCGAATACCACTACAAGATCTGTAAGATAAAGATACATCTCCGGAAGCTCCATCCGGTCACCGGGCAGATCAATATTATCGAAATACTTTACAAGGTCATAGCTAAGATAACCCGCAGCTCCGCCAATAAAGTGATTAAGAGCGGGATCCCTGTATAATTTAAATCCACTCATTATTTCCTCAATTTCTGCAAGAGGAGTGCCGGTCTTTCTTTCCTTTACCTTCTCTCCATCCTTTTCATATCTAAATATCCCATCTTCAAGAATTGCCTTCCCGGAGCATCCTATCCCGATAAAGGAATACCTTGACAGGTTCTTGGCTCCTTCTATGCTTTCAAGCAGGAATCCCTCTCCGTTTAATCCGCAACCTTTCAGAAATATGGAGGTGGGGGTCTCAGTATCTGCCATATACTCCCTGTATACGGGGACAATATTGTATTTGGAAGCAAGTTTTAAATATTTATTTTTATCTGGATAAGTCATTTATCCTTCTTTCAATAGAAACCAAAAGAGAGTATTTCCCTTTGCCCTTGCCGGTCAATAGAAATACTCTCTTTTGGTTTAAAATATTGGCTTATTACAATAATTATACTTAAAAAACTTTAAAAAATGTCTGGTATAAAAGAGGTATCTGGCACGCCGGTTTACTAGCTTTGCCAGCAGGAGTTATCTTTCAGCCACAATATGCCGCTGATGAGTTTCTTAGACGGTCCGCTATTGGTTTCTTCATTCATAAAATACTTGCATTATCTGTTTCCAAATTTGATATATAATAGCATAAATCTTTTTCTATTCATACTGAATATTCATTTTATCAACTCTGACAGGTGATTTTTGAAATAAAGCAATATAGTGTTGTATTTATTACATCTATATGTTATAAACATCTATTATATCTAAAACAGTTACACTTAGAGGAATCTTTATTAGCTGTTTTGCTGGCGCAGTAATTAAATATGGATAATGAGGTTATAAAATGCTGGATTTTATAAAAAGCTATTTAACGGTAATAATTATAAATTTGATTGCTTTGATCTGTCTTATTTTATCCGCTATTAAAAATAAGAGTAAAACAAAAAAATCTTTAAAAATTGCGCTTAAATCTTTTCTTGGGATGCTCCCGATCATAATTATAATAATAATATTTATTGGATTTTTACTGGGGTTTTTACCCCCGGAGATAATCTCGGCAGTTGTTGGTGAACGAGCTGGTTTTCTGGGAGTACTGGTCTCCGGGGTTCTGGGATCTGTTTTATTTATCCCTGCACTGATCTCGTTCCCGCTTGCAGCTTCATTCTTAAAAGGCGGAGCATCAATAATGTCGGTTGCTGCTTTTATCACTACCCTGACCATGGTCGGAGTAGTAACCATTCCGCTGGAGCTAAGGGAAATGGGTAAAAAGATAACCATACTTAGAAATATATTCAGTTTTGTATTTGCAGTAATAATTGCCCTTATAATGGAAGTGATACTATGAAAAATTTAAATGATATGACAGAGAAAAAGCAGAAACATAAAAAAACTATTGTAAGAGACTATATTGTTATGGCTGCAGTTATGATTGCAGCTGCAGTTGTGCTCCTAATTTTCCCGGATAAGTCCGGGTCCGTGTTGAACATATCAAAGAATTATCTTCTGGAGCTTGCAATGATATTTCCTGCAATTATAGTAATAATCGGACTTTTTTCTGTATGGGTGCCAAAAGAAATAGTTGTAAAATATATGGGCAAGACATCGGGAGTAAAAGGCATCTTTCTTTCAATAGCACTGGGGATGCTTCCCAGCGGGCCATTATATATAGCATTTCCCATGGCTGTTGCTTTGATTAGGAAAGGCGCAAAAATATCAAACATAATCATATTTATTTCAGCATGGGCATGCATAAAACTACCGCAGGAATTAATGGAAATTCAGTTTCTGGGCATAGAATTTACTTTGTTAAGATTAACCTTAACCATAATATTTGTAATAATAATGGGTATTACAATTGAAAAGATAATAGAATTTACTGACAGAAAAAAGATTAAAGTTGATGGAAATATTTTGTAGACTTTTACAGGTTATTTTAAAGTCGTGCTGAAAAAAACTTAATAATTTTTCATGAAAGGAACAAACCTGCAAATATTTGACTTATACAAAATGCAATCTTTTCCTTATGAGCAAAGGGATAAAAATGTTTTCTATATTACAAAAGAATTTAAGACCAGAATAATTAACCTTGCAGCTGGTGAAGAAATACCTCAGTGCGAAATGGCCTCTTATGTAATATTTTATGTAATAGAAGGAGAGGCTATTGTTACAGTTAATTCTAAAGATTCAGTTATGGATGCGGGAAAGTGTCTTATTAGTGAGCCAGCTATATTATCACTAAAAACCAAAAATGGTGTAAAGATCATAGGTATACAGATTAATAAATAGATTAATAAGGTTAAAAATTATAGAATAAATAAAAGAATGGTACAAATATCAGACAGTATTTATTATGCGCGATAATAAGATTAAAGATATCAGTAGATGTTCCTGCAGAAGTGCAAGAATAAGCAGATTTTTAATACCAACTCTTCTCCTGCTTCTTTCTGAAAAACCTTCCCATGGATATGAACTCACTGAAAAATATACTGAGTTTGGTTTTACAGATGCTGCCTCTGATCCCGGTGCAGTATACAGGACCCTGAAGCTTTTAGATTCCAATGGATTTATAAAATCAAAATGGAAAACCGCTGAACCCGGTCCGGCAAAGAAGATCTATTCAATAACTGATAAAGGTCTAAAGCTATTATCCGGCTGGGTGGAAGAAATAAAGGAAAGAAAGAAAACATTTGAATTTTTTCTTAAAAGATACAGTAATCTGTGAGTAATAAAATAACCCTTAACTCATAGAAAAGAGTCTTTTATTATTTCAATACTTTTCTTATCATAGCTTTCAATAATAAGGTCAGCAGCCTTAAGAAGATCAGAAGGATAGGTATTGGTTATGGCTATACATCTCATGCCTGCACTTTTAGCTGCTTTTATTCCCACAATGGAATCCTCAAAAACAATACATTCATCCGGTTCTGCATTTAAGGTATCTGCAGCCTTTAGATAGATCTCCGGGTCGGGTTTTGCATTCTTAACATGATCCCTTGCAAGCTTCAGGTCGAAAAACTTATCAAAGCCAAGTTTGAAACAGATTATGTCGACTTCCCTCATCCTGCTATTTGTAGCCAGTGCCAATTGTAGCTTCTTTTTTAAAAAGATTAACAGGTCATGTGCCCCCGGTATAGCTTCTACTTCCTTTTTCATCGTCCTTACATATCTTTCTTTTAGAGTGTCTTTGAGTGTCTGGCTGTATTCCATCCCATTTCGCTTAAGTATTTCCCTTACAAGGTCTTTCCAGTTCAGGCCAAAGACATCTTTTTGCTCTTTTTTATTTATAGTAATGCCTTTTTTCTTAAAGAAATCGATGGTCACCCTCTGGGCGATTTTTTCACTATCGGCAATCGTTCCATCCATATCGAAGATTGCTAATTTTACGGGTTTTACTGATTTGCTGTTTTTAGTGCTATATTTCATACTCTGGTCATTTTATATTAAAAAGAGCTTTTTT
>CBDUUS010000047.1:0-7375 GCA_965370465.1 uncultured bacterium
GGGCCCCCTGATATATTTAGA
This sequence comes from uncultured bacterium, assembly GCA_965370465.1. GTDB lineage: Bacteria > Actinomycetota > Humimicrobiia > Humimicrobiales > Humimicrobiaceae > M55B120. The sequence continues at coordinate 22 of CBDUUS010000047.1, forward strand.
AGTATCCCCGTGGCACCATCGATAGAATCTTCTATCAGAGGACTGTTAATAGCATTCTGAGCAGCTTTTATCGCCCTATTGTCACCAGATGCCAACCCCTCGCCGAGTATTGCACTTCCCGCTCCCTTTATGATCGATCTCACATCAGCAAAATCAAGATTGATAAGGCCAGGCAGCGTGATCAGGTCCGTGACGCCTCTGACTCCGGCTTTGAGCACATCATCAGCCAGTTTAAATGCATTTAGAAGAGTAGTATTGTCATCTGCAATCTCAAGCAGTTTATCATTGGGTATCACTATCAATGTATCGACAATAGTCTTTAAATTCTTTATTCCTTCTTCTGCCTGAGCCATGCGTTTGCGCCCTTCGAATGTAAAGGGCCTGGTGACTACCGCAACAGTAAGGCATCCTGCCTCTCTTGCTGCCCTGGCTATTACAGGGACCGCTCCTGTTCCCGTCCCTCCGCCTTCTCCAAGCGTTAGAAAGACCATATCAGCATCTTTAACAGTTTCCTTTATTTCATCGATTGATTTCTCAGCTGCCATCTTCCCCATTTCAGGATTGGATCCGGCACCCAGGCCCGAATCACCTATTAGGACCTTGCGGTCCGCATTGGACATCATCAGAGCCTGTGCGTCTGTATTAATAGCAATAAACTCACATCCGCTCAGATTATCTTCCATCATCCTGTTTATGGCATTGCTCCCGCCGCCGCCAACACCTATTACCCGGATCACTGCATAATAACTTTTATCAAAATCCAGAGTCACCCTGGCACCTCCCAATTAATTTTTTAATATTTTTGAAATAAACTCTCTGAACCGGTTTATAAAACTACTGCTCTCAGAATTATTGTCCGACTGGCTCACCTCAGCAAATCTTTCCAGCTGATGGGCATATTTAAGAAGACCTACGCTGGTAGAATATATTGGTTCATTTATAACTTCAGACGGCCCCTCTACTTCATAAGGCAGACCCAGCTTTACAGGAAGATCAAATATTGCAGCTGCAAGCGATCTGATGCCTTTCAATTGTGAAGAACCCCCCGTGATCACCACGCCGCATGGCAGCGAGTGCATGTAGCCATGTTCTTCGACTTTTCCCTTTATAAGCTCCATTATCTCTTTTACTCTTGAATTCACAATATTATATAATCTTATATTTAATGTCGCTTTATTCCTATTGATCTTTATCTCTCCCATATTTACTTTATTCAGGCCCTCGAAGAAATTAAAATCTACATTGGCATATTTTTTCTTTATTTCTTCTGCCTTGGAAAAAGTTATATTAAGACCAACGGATATATCATTGGTTATAAGATTTCCGCCGACTGGAAGACAATAAGTGAAGATCATTTTTTTATCCCTGTATACGGCAATATCTGTAGTGCCTCCGCCTATATCGAGGACCATTACCCCGCTTTCCTTTTCTTCAGCACTAAGGACCGCTTCGCTCGAAGCCAGCGCCTCCAGGATTATGTCTTCGACTTCTATTTTTGAAGCTCTGATGGCATTTATGACATTATTTAGCTGTAGCGAAGAGCCATATATGGCAAGAAGCTCGACAGCAAGCTTATTTGCTGAAAGTCCCACAGGATCCACGATACCCTTTTCATCATCTATTATAAACTGTTTTATAAGGGTATGTATTATCTCATTTGATGAAGATATATTTACCCTGTTTGCTATTGTTATGAGCCTGTCTACATCCGCTTTTCTTATCAGATGATTGGGGGTGTTTATATTTATTTCACTCCAATTGGTCAAAAAGGATACATGTTTGCCCGTGACTCCGACAAAAGCCTTATCAATGAAGTATTTTGTAGATCTCTCCGCTTTCTCAATCGATCTTAGAACGGATCCGGTAGCTTCGCTTATATCTACTACAAGACCCTTTTTAATCCCACTGCATTCAGAAATGCCGTATCCCTCTATTTTGAGAATATTATTCTTGCCTACAGCTCCTATAAGGGTAACGACTTTTGTGGTACCAATATCTATACCTACAATATAACTATTGCTGCTAACTGACAAAAAACCTCCGATTAGTATTCCACTACTGGATTATCAGGACTCCTTAAATCTATTATAATATAATTTGTATCTTCTTTTAACAATAGTTTTAAAACTTCAACCTTTTTTATTATTTCGCTGCTGTCTCCAAATATTATTTTCACGCCATTATGGGTCCTGAAAAAAATATCTCCGTATATATTATCCTCTATGCCGGCTTCTTTTATAATACCTATTATCTCATCATCAAATCCTTTGTAAATATCGGCGCAGCTCAGTATGTTTTTTTTTGCAATAGCCTCTCCGGGGACAAGGTCATATTCAATTGCTCCCGCTATCGTTAAAAGGTCTTTATGCTTATCAAGCAGGCCGCTGTCCATCTTCTCCAGCACAATACCCTCATCATCAAGCAGATAGCAGTTGTTTTTATGGCTTATTATTAGAAAAGGCTTTCTTTCATCTATAAATATATTTATCCTGTCCGGAAATATCTTCTCCAATTCTACAGACTTTATCCGCAGCATATTATCTATAATGGAATCTTCTATTTTTTTCTTATCTGCCTCAAATATATTCGATCCTTTTAAGCTTCCAAGGAAATCCTCAATATATTCATTATCATAATGTATATTGCCTTCAATATTTATTTCCTTGACCTTAAAATAATTGCTATTGTAAAAATAGTTTATGCTCCAGACGGCTCCGACAAAAAAAACCGCAATAAACAATATTTTCACAGCCATCCAGAGTCTCCTCGCAAAGACTTTCCTTCTTCGTGCTTTTACTAAATTGTCTACTTTCTTAGGATTAACCACATTATTATATTTTTAGATCTGCGCTATCAAGTATTATTTCTATTAGATGATCAAATCCTATGCCTGCTGCATCCGCAGCCATAGGCACAAGGCTCGTCGAAGTCATTCCCGGCATTGTATTTACCTCAAGTACATATGGGACCTCATCTTCATCCAGGATAAAATCAACCCTGGATATTCCGCAGCAGCCAAGGATCCTGTGGCACTTTAAAGAGATATCTATGATCTTTCTATCTAATTTTTTTTCTACTTCAGCAGGAGCTATATATTCCGTCAGATTCTTTGTATATTTTGATTTATAATCAAAAAAACCGCTTTCAGGTTTTATCTCTATTATGGGAAGAGCCGCCGGGTCCCTCCCTATTATTCCCACAGTCAGCTCCCGCCCGCTTATATGCTTCTCAATAAGCAGCTTCCTATCATATGCCGCCGCATTGTTTATACCTTCTTCAAGCTCTCCTATATTATCTATAATACTTATCCCTATGGTCGATCCTTCTGCATTAGGTTTGACTACTGCAGGATAACCGATCCTATTGCTTATAGCTGTACCCAATTGTCCAATACTCTCCCTGCTGCTATTCAGATCGATCTCCATATAATCAGGAGTAGATATCTCTTCAGCTATCATTATCTTCTTTGACAGTATCTTATCCATCACAAGAGCGCTTGAAAGCACTCCCGATCCGGTATAGGGTATTTTAAGCAGTTCAAGCAGGCCCTGGACGGTGCCGTCTTCTCCATATCTGCCATGAAGAGCCAGAAAAGCTATGTCTATTTTCCTGATCTTATCAATAAAGCCTTCGTCCTTCAGATCTATATACCTGACAATATATCCGGATCTTTTCAGCGACTCTAAAATATTATTACCGGTCTTAATCGATATATCCCTTTCTGATGATATGCCGCCGGCAAGAACACCGATCACGCTATTTTGCTTTTTTTGCCTTATCTTTAGTTTATTAAAGCCTTCAGCAATACTCTTCATATTTTCACCCTATCAACTTTACTTCATATTCCAGATCTATTCCATATTTTTCAATTACTTTACTTTTTATTATTCTTGACAATACAATAATATCTTCAGACGAGGCACTTCTAAAATTCTCTATGAAGTTAGCATGGGCAGTAGAGACCCTGGCTCCGCCATAGGAAAGACCCTTTAAGCCGCATTCCTCTATAAGGGCTCCGGCAGATCTGGCATCTCCTGCAGGATTTTTGAAAAAACATCCGCTTGTCTTTGATCCTACTGGCTGTGATGACTTTCTTCTCATCATATTGTGGCTTATCTTTGATATCAGTACCCGGGGATCATCTACCACAGGTTCTAATATAACCGATACTGCCGCTATTAGGTCCGGTATATAGAAATATCTGTATCCTGATTTGATCTCTTTCCCGCTGCATTCAGTCAGGACCGATCTATTTCCATCTCTGGATATATATTTTAATCTGCTTATGCATCCAGAGATCCATTGCCCGGAAGTACCGCTGTTTCCGCATATGGCTCCGCCTATGGTCCCGGGTATTCCAGCAAGAAAGGCAAGATCAAATCCGTGCCTTGCTGCTTTCATGATCAGATTTGAAGTTCCCGCAGCAGCACCCGCTTCTATTTTTTTTCCCGGTTCTATATTTATACCCTCAAAAGATCTTCCCAGCTTTATCAGTACATGCTCTATCGGACCGCCACCAAAGACTATATTGGTGCCTCCGCCCAGTATAAGATATTTTATATTGCTTTTTTCAAGAGCTTCTATGAGGGATAAAAGCTTTTCCGTGTCCTCCGCAATAATAAGAGCCGCCGATCTTCCTCCTGCCCCGATCGAACACAGCTTTGAGGTATCGCAGTTAAAAACAACTTTTTTCAGGCCCAGTTCCCCGGTGATCCTTTTAATTTTTAAGAAGTTCATCAGTGACTCTCGTTATATCTCCGGCTCCCATTAATAATAATATATCCCCTGCCCTTAACTCTTGCTCGAGATATTCCGGTATATCTGCCAGCTTCGGTATATAGGCTATTTTATTCTCATAATCATTTTCAATAATGGAGTCAATGAGCATCTTGCTGTTTATGCCCGGAACAGGCTGTTCTCCGGCCCCATATACATCTGTTATTATAAGAATATCACTGTTCCCAAAAGATCTGCTAAAATCTTCATTCAGGTGCTCGAGCCTGGAATACCGGTGAGGCTGAAACACCGCTATAATTCTTTTTTTGATCCTATCAGCCGAAGCAGCTTCCAGGGTCGCCTTTACTTCAGAAGGATGATGCGCATAATCATCAAAGACAAGGGCGCCGTTTTTTACTCCTCTTTTTTCAAATCTTCTCTTTACACCGGTAAAATTCTTCAGCAATTCCGCAGACTTTTCAAGATCCAGCCCAAGTGCGGCACATACACCGAATGCAGCAAGACTATTTTTAATATTATAAAGGCCGGGGACATTAAGCTGTATCACAATTTTTCTTGTCCCGTTTTCCTTTGCATCAAGTTCAAAACTGGATCCAAAATCATTATATTCTATATTATCAGCAGAAATATCATTGTGGCCCGCAAGTCCAAAAGTTATGATATTAAGGTCCTCTCTATCCGGGATGCTATTAATATCTGTCTCATCGCCATTTATGATCAGCCATCCATTCTTTTTAGTATTAGACATGAATCGTCTGAAGCTTTCCTCTAATTCATTCATATCCTTATAATAATCGAAATGGTCCTCTTCGATATTGGTTACAATGCTTATAAAAGGCCTGTATTTTAAAAATGACCCATCGCTCTCACATGCTTCTGCTATAATATACTCGCCATTTCCATTTATTGCATTGGAACCAAGTTCATTCAGTTCGCCTCCGACTATGATAGTAGGATCCAGATCCAGGCCCCTGAGTATCATAGAGACCATAGAAGTCGTAGTAGTCTTCCCATGGGTCCCTGCTATTGCAATTCCCTTTCCCGTATTCAGCATCCAGGATAATATATCAGACCTGCTGTAAATGGGTATTTTTTTTGACCGGGCTTCTTTTAGCTCTGGATTATCAACAGGAATAGCAGCAGAATAAATAACAGCATCGGATCCCTGTATATTTTTCCTGTCATGCCCCATCAAGATCTCCAGCCCTTCGTTCTGGAGCAGTATAGTATATCTTGACCTTTTAATATCTGAACCCCTTACATTATATCCCATTCCATTTAGTACAAGCGCTATGGCACTCATCCCTGCGCCGCCGATCCCGATTAGAAAATATTTTTTATGTACCGCCGGATCATTGATGCTATTCAATATTTTCCTCCATTAATTTGTCTGAGATTATTTGCTGGCTTTCCATTAGCGCTATGGCCGGCGATATATTTTTCATTTTATTATATATTTTCATATTATCTGCCTGTATCCTGTTTATATTCTCTGCAAGCAAGCCGGCGCTCAGCATGCTATCCTCTATTATCATTGATTTGCCCTGTTCTGCGAGGTAGCGTGCATTATAAAATTGATGGTCATCTATTGCAAATGGATATGGTATCAGGATCGAGGGGATGCCGGCAGCAGCTGTCTCAAATATAGTACTTGCTCCGGCTCTTGCGATCACAAGATCTGCGATCCTGTATATCTGCCCGATCTCATCAATATATGGAAGGACCCTGAAAATAATCCCATTACTGCTATTCTGACTTTTTTCCATTTCATTTTTAATAATATCATAAAACCTGGTTCCTGATATAAGGAGGATCTGGATTTTATTATTATTTTTAAAAATCCTGCATAATCCCATAATTGCATCATTTATTTTTTTAGCGCCAAGGCTCCCCCCGAATGCAATGATAGTAAATCTTTTATCTACGAGGCCCCATTTTTTATGATCAGGAAGGATACGGCTCAGGTCCTTTATGGATTTCCGTACAGGATTGCCGGAAAATACTATATTCCCTTTTTTTAGAAATTTTTTCGTATCTTTAAAACTTGTAAAGAAATATTTGGCCCGCCCTGAAAAAAGCTTATTGAGTCTTCCCGGAATATAATTTTGCTCATGAAGGGCAAATGGGATCCTCCTGATAATCGCTGCCAGCACCACAGGGGAGCATATATATCCTCCCATCCCAAGCACAATATCCACCCTCTTCTTCCTCAGGATATTAAAGGAACTTAAGAAACCCGGTATAAGATATATGAGAAATAATATATAATTGATGATCTTGCTTATAGCGCCGCTGCTGCCGGCAAGGCCCCTGGCCCTCACGGTATAAAATTCAATACCCATCCCGGGGATCAGTTTTTTGCCTGAACCCTTCTCCGAACCTATAAAAGTAATGGCCGCTGCTGGATAGTTCTTCTGTATATATTCAATCACTGCTATCGCCGGATACAGATGCCCTCCTGTACCGCCTCCAGTTATAAGTATATTTTTTCTTGTATTTGCTGCTTTCATTTTATTTTCAAAAGGTAAAAAAGTTTTTCGACATTATTAATTCTATCGACCTGCATAATTATCTTTGGATACATTAAATAAATCAAGAACTTGTTCCTGAAGCCCGG
>CBDUUS010000048.1:0-7339 GCA_965370465.1 uncultured bacterium
ATATGCCTCCAATAGTCTATGGCGGAGCCACTTTCAGCAAAGAGTGGCAGGAAGTGGTTGTTAATTGATCATAAAATCATATATAATTTATTATTGTGGCAATTGATTTCACTTTAAGAGTAAAAAGACTAAAAAAATATCTTTCTGATAAGGGCCCGGAAAGTATAATAGCATTAAAATATGAGAATATCTATTATTTGACAGGTTTTTACGGTAAAGACTCTAATAGCATACTTATCATATCAGAAGAAAAAACAATCCTTCTTGTAAATTTTATCTACTATGAAGATGCCCTGGCTTCCGTTCAAAGCAGCAATATAGAAGTCATCCTTTACAAAAATGATAGAATAAAAAAAACCGCAGAACTGTTGACTTCATTAAAATCAAAAAAGATAGCTATTGAAGCTTCTGAAATCGACTACTCTGACTTTTTAAAGCTTGAAAAGCTTCTTTTAAAATCCGGAAAAAATCTTGATGCAAATACGGGTGCAGTGGAATCATTGCGGTCAGTAAAGGATGAACATGAGATCAAAATAATAAAAAAGGCATGCCGGATAACTGATCTGGCATTTGAAAAAGTACTTAACTCTTCTTATGGGAAGATCTCAAAATTCAGCGAACTTTCGCTTGGTATTGAGATTGAAAGGCTGCTTATAAAAAACGGCGGCTATGGACGTTCTTTTGATTTTGTTATTGCATGCGGCCCTAATTCTTCAAAGCCGCATTACTCATCAGGGCATTTAAATATTGATAAAGATGTACTGCTTATGGACTTTGGAACAGTTTATAATAGATATTGTTCAGATATCACAAGAACTATTTTCTTAAGAAACGGCCCTATTGCTTCAAAGCTAAGGGACATATACAGTATTGTACTTGAAGCACAGATAAGGGCCATAGAAGCCTGCCGCGAGGGTGTAAGATGTGATGAGCTGGATAATATAGCAAGAAAACATATCGAAAGCTATGGTTATGGTGAAAAATTCGGCCACAGCCTCGGCCACGGGGTCGGTCTTGAGGTGCATGAGGACCCGGCTGTCACAGGTAGGAACAGGACGGTCCTAAAGGAGAATATGATAATTACAATAGAACCCGGCATATATATACCTGGCCTCGGCGGAGTCAGAATAGAAGATATGGTTATTGTCAAAAAAAATGGATGTGAGAATCTATATAAATCAAAAAAAGATTTTACATTTCTATCATAATCTATAAAATGTATAGGTTGATTTAAATATCTTATTCTATTTCAAATTTTTATGATGCGGAAAGGAGCAATGCTCAGTAAATGATCAGTACAAGTGATTTTAGAAATGGTATCACAATAATATATGAAGGTTCATTATATAAAATAATATATTTTCAACATGTAAAACCCGGGAAAGGCGGAGCTTTTGTCAGGACAAAGCTAAAAAACTTAAGTTCGGGGTCGACAATAGAAAAGACATTCCGGGCCGGGGAAAAAATGGAGCAGGCTATCCTCGAGACAAAAAAGATGCAGTTTTTGTACAGGGACCAGCATTATAATTTTATGGATATGCAAAACTATGAACAGATACAATTGAGCGAGGATCAGGTATCGGGTGAAAAGAATTATTTCCTTGAAAATATGGAGCTTTCCGTAGTGTTCCATAATGGAAAGCCTATCTCGATAGAACTGCCTATTTTTATTGAAGCAAAAGTAGTAGAGACTGAACCAGGGATCAAGGGCGATACCGTGGGAACAAGCTTTAAACCTGCAAAGATCGAGACAGGCGGCATGGTGCAGGTACCATTATTTATAAATAGTGGAGATATGATCAAGGTGGATACCAGGACCGGCGAATATATGACAAGGGTATGATTAATAAATTATGGCAAAAATAAGTAGAAGGGAAAACAGGGAATCGGCGGTAATACTTCTTTACCAGAAGGACCTGCTCAAAAAAAATATATCTGAAATTATGGAAAATGACAGATTGGCCGGCAAGACCTTTGATGATTTTGCTTTAAGGCTCATTATCGGCGTAGACAGCCATTTGAGGGAAGTGGATGATATTATAAGGGGGATCGTTGAAAACTGGTCCCTTAACAGAATAGCGGTAATAGATAGAAACATACTGAGAGTAGCTATATATGAGATGCTGTATGAGGAAGATATACCATTAAAAGTTTCAGTTGATGAAGCTATAGAAATAGCAAAATCACTTGGCCAGAAAGACGATACGCCAAAGTTTATCAATGGAGTGCTTGGTAAATTCCTTAATGAAATATCTAAAGATCAAAAGTGATCTATGCGAAAACAGGTTTTTAAAAAACTTTAATATTTCAATTTTTCATCTCCGGCAATATAATTATAATGAATTCTAATAATCATAAATAAAATTAACCTTTTAAAATTATTAGCAAATGACAGCAAGCGAAAAAATAATTAAAAGCTCTCCTGACAGACTATATCCATACCACATTGTCGGGATAATAGAAAAACAGCTGGAAAAGTATTTAGCAGATTATAGGGATATACCCGGGGAACTTTCAGAGCCGGTAAAATACTGTATTATGAATGGAGGCAAGAGATTCAGGCCCGTTCTATGTGTTATAACCGCAATAGGGCTTGGATGTGAGCCTGCAGGTATTATGCCGACTGCATGTGCGATTGAATTTATTCACAGCTATTCGCTTACACATGATGACCTTCCCGCAATAGATGATGATGATCTCAGAAGAGGAAAACCTTCATGCCATAAAAGATTTGGTGAAGCAGCGGCAATACTTGCCGGAGATGCATTATTTGCTGAAGCATTTAATCTGATATTAAAATATCAGAGATGCAGTTCTGAAAAAAAAGTAAGGGTCCTGAGTGAAATAGCAGCTGCTTCCGGAGCATCAGGCATGGTAGCCGGCCAGATAGTAGATATTTCATCAGCTTCAAAAAAAATATCAAAGAAGACGCTGGAGCATATGCATATTAATAAAACAGCGAGACTCATAAGCGCCTCTATAGTAAGTTCTGCGATACTATGCGGTGCAGAAGAAGGCACTATTGACGGGCTGCGGAAATATGGACTGAATATAGGTCTTACTTTTCAGATAACTGACGATATTATCGATATAATTTCAAGCAGTTCCATAAGCGGGAAGACACAGGGCAAGGATAAGGTCCAGTCTAAGAATACCTATCCCTTTTTATGGGGTCTTGATAAATCAAGAAAGATAGCTGAAGAGAAGATTGATGCTGCATTGGATGCCATAAAAGGACTTCAGATGGACCCCGGGCTGCTTGAAGATATTGCAAGATTTATTCTGCTGAGAAAGGCATAGATATTATCGACGGAGAAAAAAAACAAAGTGCCCTCAGACTTCTATTGGAAAATGGTCCTGTATCATCTGAGAAAGAAGCCAGGGCCCTTATAATGGAAGGGCGCATTAAAATCGGAGACAGGATAGTATCAAAATCCGGCGATATTTTGCCTGTTGGTTCAAAAGTTGAAATAGTTCCAAAGCAACCCTATGTTTCCAGAGGCGGTTATAAATTAGAGGGTGCCTTTAATGATTTTGGATTGGATGTACAAAATAAAACAGCTATTGATATCGGGTCTTCAACAGGAGGTTTTACAGACTATTTGTTGATAAATGGAGCAAAAAAGGTTATTGCAGTTGACGTAGGATATGGTCTTCTGTCCTGGAAACTCAGAAATTCTGAAAAAGTAGAGATCCTTGAAAGGACCAATATAAGATATCTAAATAGATCCAAATTGAAATACTATGCAGATATTGCTGTAGTAGATGTCTCCTTTATCTCTATAAAAAAAATATTAAGTAAAATAATCGATATAACAGCACCGGATGCCTCTATACTTTTACTGATCAAACCTCAATTTGAATTAAGAAGAGAAGATGTAAAACACAAAGGTATAGTGAAGGAAAAACAATTGCACATCAAAGCCCTGACAGGCATTGTCGATTTTTTAAAAGGCCCCAGGGTATTTATTAAAGGTATTGCATTTTCCAGGATCAGAGGCACCAGAGGTAATATAGAATTCTGGATTTATCTAAGAAAATCTACAAAATCGACTAAATCTAAACTAAATTATGATAAAATAATCTGTGATACAGTAAATGATGCTCATTTATTTTTTATTTAAAAAGCGGTTTATATATGAAAACAGTTGGAATAATTTCAAATAATGAAAAACAAAAGGCGATTGAGATAGCAAGATCCGTATATGATCATTTTACAGAGAAGGGTATTAAAGTACTTCTGCCTGAAGAAGATCTATTTCCCAAAGAATACTCCCTTCCTTCAGTACCCCGGGATTATTTTTCTGATCATTGCGAAGCAATCATATCAGTCGGAGGAGATGGGACATTTTTACGTGCTTCAAAATATAGCTTTAAAAACGAAATACCCATTCTGGGCATCAATGCAGGAAATCTTGGTTTTCTTACAGAGGTCGATACTGAAAACATCAGCGAAGCCATGGATGCATTAATAAAAGGTTCATACCATATTGAAAAACGTATGCTTCTTAAAGGAGAGCTCTTTAAAGATAATAAACTGATCAAGAATACCGGTCTGCCGGATCTTGCATTGAATGAATTTGCAATCACAAGATCCATGAGCGAAAAGGTTATAAAAATGGAGATTTTCGTAAATGGCATATACATCAAAAAATTCGTAGCTGATGGAATAATAATTGCCACTCCGACAGGTTCAACAGCTTATTCACTATCTGCGGGCGGACCTGTCGTTGAGCCTGGAGCTAAAACAATAATAATTACTCCTATATGCCCCCATACACTTTTTAGCAGAAGTATTATACTTGGCCCGGATAAAATACTGGAAGTAAGGTTAAGCTCTGGTAATAAAAAGGACATACTGAGCGTAGACGGGAAAACTGCTCCACTGGAAAATCCGTCCGAATATGTTCTTAGAGTCACCAGGTCCAGGAAAAAGCTAAACCTTATAAGTTTTAATCCCAATGCTTTTTTTAAGGTATTTAAGGAGAAATTTATTGAAAGAATTTAATAGTATCTGTAAAAAGGGCCCGGCGGATATAAGCAATAACTGGAACTATTTCTTATGCTAAAAGAACTTCAGGTAAAAAATTTTGCTATCATTGATGATGTAAAGATAAATTTCGGCAGCGGTTTGAATATATTAAGCGGAGAAACAGGTGCCGGGAAAACATTGATAATCGAGGCCATTAATCTTCTGATAGGTGAGAGGGCAGATAGCGAACTCATACGGGAAAACAGGGAGAAGCTCCTGGTACAGGGATATTTTGATTTCAGCTGCAATAATACTGTTAAGGAATTTCTGCTTAAACATAATCTTGTAGATACGGAAGATTTCCAGAATGATATAGTGATTTCGAGAGAATTAAACCGGACAGGCAAGAATAAAGCTTTTATAAACGGCCTTTTTACACAGGTCAGTATTCTTAAAGGGCTTGGCAGTTGTTTTTTGGATCTTCACGGGCAGCATGACCACCAATATTTATTGGAGCCAAAGACTCATATTAAGATAGTAGATGATTTTGGCGGAGATATTATTTTTCCCCTGAAAGAAGAATATTTATCTAATTATAGTCTGTATTCTGACGGAATAAAGAAATTAGAGGACCTGAAAAATTTGCAGAACAATCGTGATGCCAGATTGAAGGATCTGGATTACGAATATCAAGAGCTCAGCAAGCTTAAGATCACTGAAGGTGAGGAAGAAAAGCTTGAAAATGAATTAAGGATACTAAAGAATTTTGAAAGCATCTACAGGCTTGCCTCTGAAACGGAAGAGATTATAAAAGGGTCCGACACAGATATATCTAATCTCTCGGATACAATACTGCTTATGCAAAAAAATCTTGGTCAGCTCGCTTCTATTGATAATAGATTTAAGGATTTTTCGGAAAGGATAGGACTCTTTACAGATATCGTAGAAGAAATCAGCCATTTCCTGGGAAGTTATTTATCCGATCTTGATTTCAGCAGGGAAAGATTGGACACTATACAGGAAAGGCTCTACAGCTTTTCATCAATAAAGAAAAAATATGATATAAGCATCTCAGATATTGGTGATCATTTAAAGAAATTAAAAGATGGGATCGATAGTTTCCAGAGTCTTGATCAGGATATTGAGAAAGCTGAGAACCAGCTGGTACATTTACGCGAGGATCTTTTAAAGTCGGCTATGCAGCTAAGTTCAGCAAGGATCAAAACAGCCAGCCTGCTTGAAGAAAAGGTACTTAATGAACTTGATGATCTCGGTTTCAGGTCCGTGATATTTAAAATACAAAGAAATGTATTAAAGGACAGCACCAGTGAAACCTCTGATAATAGCAATCCAGTGTTTACAAAAAACGGTATTGACGATATTGAATTTTTTATTTCTCTAAATACCGGAGAAAACCCCAGACCTTTAAAAAAAGTAGCATCCGGAGGAGAAATATCGAGGATCATGTTAGCTTTAAAATCTGCTCTCGGCGCTGCTGATAATATATCCACAATGATATTTGATGAGATAGACTCCGGGATAGGAGGAGCCATAGCTACTGTCGTAGGAGAAAAACTCTATAATATATCGTCAAAAAAACAGATCATAGCAATAACCCATCTTGCGCAGATAGCATGTTTTTCCACCAATCATTATTTTATTGACAAATATGTGCAGGATGCCCATACGAAGATCAAGATCAATAAGCTGGGGACGGATGAGAAAATAAAAGAGATCTCAAGAATGCTTGGAGGGATGAGGGAGAGCGAGATCTCTGTAAAACATTCAGAGGAATTAATAAAAAAGGCTGATATAGTAAAAAATAATCTGGAAAAGGAGACGGTCCGGACCGGGGTCCTTATAAAAAATCCGGATAGTTCAGAAAAATAGAAGAAGGTAGAGGGAAAATAAAAACCTGTACAAAAATACTAATAGCTGCAGCTTCGATTGTATTGGCGGTGGTAATCTTTTTTGCTCCGCTTGGATTGCACATATTTAATGCTGATTTCTATAATAAGCTATATACTGAAAATAATGTATTTGAATTCCTTGATAATAGCGATGTTCAAAAAATCACATCAGATATATTTGAATTTTTTAAATACCGCGGCGATCTCAGAGGCGATGTCAGATATTCTGATCCTCGCATAAGCTCTGTTGCATTCTTTACAGATAATGAAATAAGCCATATGGAGGATGTCAGGGAACTTTTAAAAAATATTTTTATAATATTTTTAGCAAGTCTGGCGGTATTGGCGGTCCTATTTATGATCCTTGCATCTACTGATAAAAAGAAAAACTTAAGAAAAATCGGCTTTATATGTTTATGTTCCTCTTCCATAGTATTATTTATATTTTTATTATTCT
>CBDUUS010000049.1:0-7301 GCA_965370465.1 uncultured bacterium
AGATTTGAAGCAGAAGTACCGGTGGAGGCTATGGACCTTTATTATATATTAAGGGGAAAAAATCCGGCTCCTTTCTCAGCATATCTATCTTTCCCGGAGTTTTCAATCGGCAGTTCATCTCCTGAAAGGTTTTTTTACTTGAAGGGCGATATTATTGAGACAAGACCCATAAAGGGGACCATGCCGAGGGGAAGAGACCGGAAAGAGGATCTGAAGAATGCCAGGGAGCTTGCCAGCAGCATCAAGGACAGGGCCGAACTCAATATGATTGTGGACCTTGAAAGAAACGATCTGGGAAAATTCTGTTATTACGGGACCGTAAAGGTCGCCGAACATGCAGTCATCGAAAAATATGCAAGAGTGTTCCATACAGTCTCCACAGTCACGGGCCGGATAAAAAAGGATATAGATGCGGCCGATATAATCAAAGCGGCTTTTCCGGGCGGTTCTATTACCGGAGCTCCCAGGATAAGGGCCATGGAAATAATTGACGAGCTTGAGGCGGTAAGCAGGGGCATATACACTGGCTCTATAGGATATATTTCAATAGATAATACTATGGACTTAAATATTGTCATAAGAACCTTTATAATAAAGAATAAAAGGTTCTATTATAATGTAGGCGGAGGGATAGTGGCCGATTCTAAACCAGATATGGAATACCAGGAGACTCTGGATAAAGGCAGCGCCCTTGAAGATACACTTAATTTTTTTAAGCCGGAGAACCTCTTAAAGATCATGCAGGGGAAATAATGGCAGTTTAAAAAAGATCAAATACAAAATCCGGGAGGTCTGATGTTTGAGTATGTATATATTGATGGCATATTCTACCGCTCAGGAAAAGCAAGCATACCTGTAAATGACAGGGGTTTTTTGTACGGAGACGGTGTTTTTGAGACGATGCGCAGCTATAGCGGCAGCATTTTTATGCTTTCTATGCATCTGGACAGGCTTTTTCACAGCCTTAAAGCCTTAAAATTTTCCCCGGACTTCAATAGGAATCAAATAGTAAATATGATTTCAAAAACGCTGGCAAAGAATAGATTGACCCGGAAAGATGCATATATAAAAATAATGGTGACGAGGGGAGATCATGGCGGGTCCCTGTACTTTAATCCGGGAAGCAAGCTCAGAGTCATTATAATAGCAAAAAGTCTGGCGCCCTATCCCCGTGATATATGTTCTGTAGGCGTGGATATAATATCATCATCGGTATGCCGGCAGGCATCGGGGGACCAGGTCCATAAGCATAAGCTTATGAGTTATTTTGAAAATCTGTATGAAAAGGACCGGGCACATCTGCAGGGAGCATTTGAATCAGTATTTCTTACAAAGGATAAGCTTGTCCTTGAGGGTTCGACCACTAATATTTTTATGGTAAAGCACAATACAGTATATACGCCGCCGCTGACCCAGAATATCCTCCCGGGAATAACGAGGAGAGTGATCCTGGACCTTTGCAGATTAAACCGCATAAGGGTGTGGGAGAAGAAGGTCCATTACCGCGACCTTATAAATGCAGATGAAGCCTTTCTGACCAATTCCATTGCCGCAGTGATCCCGGTCAGGAAAATAGATGTCCATAGATTGGAGGGCCGGATACCGGGAGAGACCACTTCAAGATTGATGGGCCTGTACAGGATCGGAACAGCTTAAGGATTCCTGAGTATTTACTAAAGAAAAAGCGGGTGTTAATATATATATTTGTACTGACCATAAAACATTAAAAGAATGCTATATATCTAAAAGGAGGCGACTGGAAGGTGAGAAAGTTTAGCAGTTTGATGGACTTAATAAAGGCAAGGAAAAGCATACGTTCATACAAGCTTCAGGAAGTAGAGGAAGAAAAATTAAATTATATCCTTAATGCATTCAGAAAAGCTCCCTCGGCAAAGAATCTTCAGCCATGGAAGCTGGTTGTTGTAAAAAATAAAAAGATAATAAAGGATCTTGCAATAGCATGCAATAACCAGACTTTTTTGGAAGAAGCGCCTATTCTTATAGCAGCATGCGCAAAAGAGGATGAGGCTTATGGGACAATGGGCGGATATATGAATAGCTCCCCAATAGATCTTGCAATTGCCCTGGAGCATCTTGTACTTGCTGCTGCCGAACAGGGACTCGGGACCTGCTGGATCGGAGCTTTTAAAGAACAGCTGGTCAAAGACATACTGAGCATACCTGCAGATGTAAGGGTAGTGGCTCTTACCCCGGTCGGATACCCATCTGGAGAAGCTTCCATCAGGAGCAGAAAGCCATTGTCAGAGATTGTAAGTTATGATAAATATATTTAAGGGCCGCATTCTACAGGTGAACCAATAGGATAAAGATCCTATGAAAAGAATAGCAAGTCTTATAGAATAGCAATCTTAAAAAACGATGGAAATAATAGTAACCCATGTAAGTACTGATTTTGATGCTTTTGCAGGCATGGTTGCAGCAAAAAAGATATTTCCAGAGGCCTGCATAATACTTCCCACGGCAGTAAATTCCAATGTCCGTAATTTTATCTCATTATATGAGGATGAGCTACCTGTATTATATGAGCCGGGAGATATCGATTTTGATCGTGTAAAGAGAGTAATCATTGTGGATACAAGGAGGATATCAAGAACGGGACCTGCCGGAAAAACCATAAAGAACCCGGGTATAGAGGTAATCGCCTATGACCATCATATGAAGAAGGGAACATATTTCCATGCAGATATGGACCATTCCAGAGAAACCGGCGCCTCGACCACGATCCTTATCGAGCATATCAGGAAAAGAAAAATAAATA
This sequence comes from uncultured bacterium, assembly GCA_965370465.1. Classification (GTDB taxonomy): domain Bacteria; phylum Actinomycetota; class Humimicrobiia; order Humimicrobiales; family Humimicrobiaceae; genus M55B120. The sequence continues at coordinate 2,780 of CBDUUS010000049.1, forward strand.
TATCTTCTCTGGAAGCAACACTATTTCTTGCAGGCATTTATGAAGACACAGGCTCCTTTACTTATCCCGGCACTACTTCAGCCGACCTTGAAGCTGCCGCCTATCTTATAAAACAAAAGGCAGATCTTTTTGTGGTATTGAAATTTTTAAATCTTTCCCTTTCTACGGAGCAGCACGGGCTCCTTGAAAAACTTATAATGAATTACAAAAAGGTAAAAATAAATGATACAGAAATACTCCTTTCAAGTGCATATATGCCGGTATACATAGAGGGCCTGTCAGTGCTTACAAGAAAACTCTCTCAGATCGAAGAAGTAAACACAGTCATATGCTGGGTAAAAATGAAAGAAAAGATATATGCAGCAGCGAGAAGCGACAACAGGAATGTGGACGTGTCAAAGGTATTGGGCATAATAGGCGGCGGCGGACATCCCCAGGCTTCATCTGCTGTGATAGATGGCCTTGATTTTGCAGATATTGAAGAAAGGATATTAAAATCCCTTAAAAAGAATATAAAAAAACCGCTGGCTGCTGCCGATATCATGTCTTATCCGGTAAGGACCGTATCACAGGATGCAAATATAGGAGAAGTCGATAAAATATTAAAGACCTATGGGCATTCCGGCATACCGATCGTGAACGAAAAGGGAAGTCTTGCAGGCATAATAACGAGAAAGGATGTTGATAAGGCCATAAAACATGGGCTATCACATGCTCCCGTAAAAGGTTTCAGGTCCCACGGCACCATAAAGGCGGGCCCCGGTTCGAGTATTGGCCGGATACAGGATCTTATGATAGAAAACGGGATAGGAAGGGTCCCCATATTAAAGAAGCAGAAAATAATCGGCATCATAACAAGGAAGGATATCTTAAGATACTTGCATGGAAGGACCTATGAGCCTGTTATGGAGTTCTTTCCTTCCGGCATAAGGGAATTATTAAAGATAATTTCTGTTATTACCAGACATATGAAAGCAAGCACATATCTTGTCGGAGGGATAGTCAGGGATGCTCTTTTAAATATCCAGAATTATGATATAGATATTGTTGTAGACGGAGACGGTATTAAGTTCGGGGGAAAACTTGCTGAAAGGCTGGGCGCAAAACTGGAGACCTATGAAAAATTTATGACAGCTGTGCTCATATTGGAAAACGGCCAGCATATAGATATTGCTACCTCGAGGGTAGAGCATTACAGGAAGCCTGCAGAGCTGCCAAGCGTAGAATCAGGAAGCATCAAACAGGATCTTGCAAGAAGGGATTTCACTATAAACTCCCTTGCACTTTCCCTTACAGTGAAGAATTTTGGCGAGATACTGGATTTCTTTGGAGGCAGGGAGGATCTCAAAAACAGGAAGATCAGGGTACTTCATAAAATGAGCTTCATCGAGGATCCCACAAGAATATTCAGAGCGGTCCGTTTCGAGAAAAGGCTTGGCTTTAAAATGGATAAACAGACTGAAGCATTGGCGCGCCATGCTATAGATATGGAGATCGTGTCAAAGCTTACCGGTGTCAGGATAAGAGATGAACTGATATATATATTAAATGAAGACAGGCCATTTAATGCAATCAAGAGACTATATGATCTTGGAGCCCTTTCAAAAATAGGGATAGCTCAGGTGATCAGTAAAGGATTTACAAAAGATATGAGAAAAGCTATCAGCTCATATAGCAAGCTCAAACCTTATCAGAGCAGAGAGCCTGTAAAATGGAGACTTCTGCTGAGTATGATGCTCAAAGGCAATGATGCTGCTGCAATAGAGTCCTGGTGCCTTAAGATGAAGATCAGGAGAAAAGATATTGCGGTGATTGCGGGCATTATTGAAAAAATGCCGGAGGCGGAGAGGGAATTAAAAAAGAAAATAAAAAAAGATTCAAGATTATATGATATTGTCAGAAGATATCCGCCAGAGCTCCAGGTCATCTGCCATAGCCGGGGAGGGGATCATGCAAAGAACATAAGAAGGTATTTTACGAAGCTTGTAAATATAAGGCTGGAGATCAGCGGCGAGGATCTAAAAGAACTCGGATACCAGCCATCGCCCGCATTTAAAGAAGTCCTTAAAGAGGTCCTCCGGCAGAAGATCAATGGTAAAATATCCGGTAGAAATAATGAACTAACTGTAGCTGAAAAGCTTATGAAAGGTCCTGTTATGATCCGCAGGGCAGATTAAGTGCAAGATAAGCCGCCCCAAGCGCACCTGTTATCTGCGGTTCTTCCGGGATATTTATTTTTACATTAAGTTTTTCTTCCAGCGCCCTTACAACGCCCAGATTCTTTGCCACTCCGCCTGTCATGCAGACTGGTTCTTCCAGTCCTATTCTTTCCACCATGGAAGTTATCTTTGATACTATCGAATATATTAATCCCCTTATTATCTTATTCTTATCCACACCCTGTCCTATGAGGGAGACGATCTCGGATTCTGCAAATACGGTACAGGTCGAGGAAATATCGACATGGCCATCTGTGGATAGGAAGATATCTGTAAAACTTTCAAGATCTATCTCAAGGGCGCGCGCCATTACTTCAAGAAAACGTCCGGTCCCGGCCGCACACTTATCATTCATCAAAAAGTCTACTGGATTTCCATCTTCAAGTTTTATTACCTTGCTGTCCTGCCCTCCTATATCTATAACTGTCCTGGTACCGGCAAATGCTGAGATGGCTCCCCGTGCATGGCAGCTTATCTCTGTAATATTTTTATCGGCAAAGGGTATATTGATACGTCCATATCCAGTTGCGACAATCGCATCTATACTGCCACGGCCCAGTCCTGATTGGGAACATACTTTTTCAAGCGCCTTTTCTGCTGCTGTCTTGCTGTTTGCTCCTGTGGGGGAGATTATATAGGAATATATCTTTGCATTGTCTTTTCCATTGCTGTTTTCAAGTATTACTACTTCGGTTGAAACTGAACCGATATCTATTCCGCATGTATACATGATCCGTCCTTCTAATTAAATAGAATAATAAATCTTATATTGAAATTTCAGGAGCCAGAACTACTTTGAATTCAATATCTCCATATATCCCTGCAGCCTCGTCTTTATCTGTCCGGCTGCAGAATTACTTTTATCCACACAGTCTCCATCCAGCACAAGTACAGGTACTGCTCTTTCCTTAAAATAATCTTTTATGATCCTTGCGCTGCCATTACTCTGCCTGCATCCCCAATGTGTAAACAGTACAGCTCCATCAATATTATAATCGTCTGCCATCCTGCCCAGCGCAGCCGTCCGGTTAGAAGCTTTCCCTGTAAGGGGGTGAGAAAGCATTTTAAGCGCAAGGCTCTCGAATGGCTTTTCCGGATCAAGCCGGGGCCAATAGACATTATTTATCTCTTCAAATACAACTTTACAGTTTCCGCTGTCTATGAGCTCAAAGATCTCATTCTTATAATATGGTTTTAGATGCATCCATAGTATTCTCTTTGGCGAGTTTTTATTAGTATCCGGGTCTTCCTTCTGTTTGGACAGAAGACCACTTAATTCCAGATAGACATTTTTGTATAGTTTCACAGCTTCTTCTGTGCCAATAAGTCCATGGAAAGGAAGTATGAAGTTAAGCCCATTAAAATCTGGAGGATAATCAAGCAGCTTTTTCCTTATATTATTTACTTTAAGCGCCCATTTCCTGAATTCATTTGAAAGCTTGAGTGTCCTTGCGAATTTATCCATGTCTATCTTTTTGCCCGCGGCGCCCGCAATATTTTCAGCAAGTCTTTTTAATTGGCCCGCAAGGTATTCTATTGAACGGGGATTATTATTATAAGGGACATCTATAAGACAGTAATTTTTCTCGATCCCATAATTAGCTGCATAATGATAGAAGGATTTCTGTGCGGCATCGCAGGCCAGATTGGTGCATATAATGAAAGAGGGCTCAGGGAAAAGATCCATTTCTACTGCTCCTGAGGCGCTCCGGTGGAATGTACATAGATCCTGGGAATACCAGCTTGAGGAAGCTTTTTTTAATGTCTGGTCAGCAATGCCAAGTCCGGCTGTAAAACCTCCTATGATTTCCGGAAGGAATGGCGAGATGCCGGTGGCATGAAAAAGTTCATAGGGGAGGAAAAGCGAACCGAAGCCGACAGGCTTTTTCCCATTATAGGTGTCCCTGATGCTTCCAATAGAAAAGATATTCAGGTATTTATTTGAGATAGAAGAAAAAGTACTTCCATATGCATAGAGAACCGGTTTTCTGGCTATTATACCGAGAAGTCTTTTAAGATATTTTTGATCGAGGTTCCTTTGAATATTAGTTTTTATTTTTTCTCTTACTTCTATTACCATGGTTTAATCTCTTATAATCAAAGCATCTCCAGAAAAGCCTGCATCCTTGTCTTGACCTGGCCCTCCGAAAAGTTATTATATTCTAATTCCAGATAAAGAACAGGAATTTTTAGGCCGGCAAATTCCTTTCTTATAAGGGGGAAAGAATAAAGTACGGTATCACAGAACTTAAGGCTTATAAAAATAATTCCCTGTACATTATTGTCCCTGGCTTTTTGTTTAA
>CBDUUS010000050.1:0-7292 GCA_965370465.1 uncultured bacterium
GGGACATAATAATGGGTCCACTTCATATATCTTCTGTATAAGCCGTGCCCAGGACTTGTTAGGGCCTCCGGGAGTTTCATCTTCTATGATATTGGGGTTCATCTCTTTCTTTTTTCAGCCTTCCCCGGGTGACATTGCTATAGCAGCCATAATAGCGGAAGGTCTGACCTCCCCTATCCGGTATATGGGAGACAAGTGCTGCCATCCACTCAAGCGGATCAAACTCCTTTACATCCTTTCCGTATTTAGACTGGTAGGTTACTTTTTCCTCATCAGGAAAATATTTCATCCTATCCTGTGAAAATGATGCCCTTATGATATACCTTGCAAGGTTCTCTGTTGATCTTTTATCTTTGATTATACGAACATCTTCATCCACCCATTTCAAAATAGATCCCCCTGTACTATATATTTCGTCATCTACCGAGAGTTAAAGGTCATTCATCGAATAATACTGGTAATATTCTCCTGAATTGCTTATATTAAAGTAGAAATTTAACCTGTGGAGGGAAGTCTGGAAGAAAGATGTATTTATAAAAGAGAATAGGCTTAAGGACAATGGGTTTTCATCCCATTTTGTGCTTTAAGCGAAGCGAAAGGAATGGTTATAAAAATGAAAAAAAAAGCAAGCATTAATCTTAATTTAAAAGTAATCATAGGACTGGTCATCATTTGTGCAGGTATTCTTTTTCTGCTTGAAAATTTGGGTGTTGTTATAGGAATAAACATTTGGGATTTCTGGCCTGTTGTGCTCATTTTAATCGGCGTTAGCCATATCTTCAGGCCCAGTGAAACACGGCAGGCCTTCAGCGGAGCGATCTTCATTGTTGTCGGAGTATTGCTCCTTTTGAACAATTTAGATATTATGTTTTTTAACGCAGTAAAATTCTGGCCGATTATCGTAATTTTACTCGGAATAGCGATTCTTAAATATGCAGTATGGGGAGGTCGTATGGCTCCATCCTCTAGCGATAACTTTAATCTTTCATTTATCTTTGGAGGAGGGGAGCACAGATTTGCTTCGGACCAATTTAAAGGCGGAAAATTGTTTGCATTCATGGGCGGAGGAACAATTGACCTTAGAGATGCTGACATCCAGACCGATGATTATGTAGTGATCGATTTACTTGCTTTTATGGGCGGAATTGACATAATAATACCCCGGCATTGGAATGTTAGTATACAGGGAACACCTATTCTTGGCGGGATAGACAATAAAACAGTTGTAATGTCAAAGGAAGAATTAGCAGCACATCCGGAAAAAGCAATCAAAAAACTTATTATAAAAGGAATGGCTATAATGGGAGGTATCGAGGTAAAAAACTGACATGTTTCCATATCTTCGCTCACATAAGAATTTTCCTTTGATTATGGCCATATGGGGCCCGGTAGTTATCTGTATGACCGTTCTGGTGAGCAGTCTTACGGGCTTATCTTTATCATGAGCTGCCATACTCACAGTTCCACCTATAATGGTGGAACTTTTTTTCTGTCTTTCTTCTTGGTGCCTGTGTAAAACTATACTCCCTGAGCAAAAAAATCTGGTCAATGTTATTCTATAAGACAGGGTGTGGCTACCTTGATGATGACAGAAATATGGCTGCTACTTACGATGTCTTACAGCGAGGTCCTGAATTTTTTCCTTAATGCCAGGATATGGAGGGTACGATTCGATCAAGTCTTTCTTCTCTTTGCGGTTGCAGGTATTTTCCTGTATTTTCTGGCTGTCTTGATCAACTATCTGATTCTCTCCCTGGAAAAAAGCAGAGAAGCAGAACAGCAGGCACTAAAGAACCGGTTGCTTTCCAGCCGCGCTGAGTTAAACTTGCTTGGAAGATGAACTCGAGTACATAAAAAACTACCTGGGAATTGAAAAAATTCGGCTGGGTAAACGACTGGCGCTCGATTTTAATATAAACGAGCAAGCTATGGCAGAACAGCTTCCTCCTTTTTCACTTTTACCGCTTGTAGAAAATGCCATTAAGCACGGTTTTCAACAGACTACCGAATCCGGCACACTTACTATACAAATAGAAAAATATCCGAATTCCCTGCTGATTTTGGTTAAAAATCCTCTGGATAAACCCGTCCGGGCCCAAACAAGTCCGGGATACGGACTAAAAGCACTGAAACAACGTCTTATCAATGCCTATGGGGAAAACACAAAGCTGATTATAAGCCAAAAAGAAGATGGCTTTATCGTCAAACTACAGATCCCATTAGAGGGGAAAAATGAATAGAAAACGAGCCATTATAGTTGATGATGAAGCTCTGGCCGGAAAAGCTCTCAGAATGGTTGTTGATGGTTTTAAAGAGATTGAGATTGTTGGGGAATGTTCAGACGGGCTTGAAGCAGTAAAGGCAATTAAAGAAAAAAGTCCAGACCTGGTATTCCTGGATATCCAGATGCCAAAACTGGATGGCTTTGATGTGCTGGAACTTCTGGGAAAAGATGCTTGATCCCCCGAAAATTTTACAGAATACATCGCTCCTATGTCCTAAATATTGACTACCTGAGCAAGATCGAGCCCTATACAAAAGACAGCCGTGTTGCGATTTTAAAGAATGGCAAAACCCTGCCGGTAAGCCGCTCCGGATACAGCCAGATCATGAAATTATTGTAGCAATAGCCTTTCCAAGCTATCTGTAACTCTGAATGATACAATATATTAGCGGTAATGGTGGCCCACAAATAATAAGAAAAAGATTAAATTCAGACATATTTTATTACAGGCAAGTATTCTGCAACTCTATATGTATAATCATCCTAACACACATGGTCATTTACATCCTTTCCGTATTTGGACCTATATGTTACCTTTGCCTGGTCCGGAAAATATTTCATCCACTTCTGGGAGAATGACCCCCTTATGATATATCTTGCCAGGTTCTCTGTAGACCTTGCATCTTTTGGATTTATCCTCTTTCCGCAGTAGACTCCGAAACCTGCGTGCTTCCAGGAGCTTATTAATTCTATTACTCTTTCTGTGATAAAGCCTTTGGAAAGAAGCATCTTAAATATTTTATGTATGAAAATTTTTTCAAGTGATGCATTATTAATATTAATAGATGGAGCGTAAAAGAATCCATCATTTGAAAAACATCCGTCAGCATCCAGTATGTGCGTGTGGGGATTAAAGAATAGATAGCCTCCAAAGATCTGGATAACTGCTACAGCTGCAGAATTGCCTTCATCTTTTCTGCAGGTACTGCTGCAATAATCCTTTATAACTTCCCATGAGATCCTTGAGAGCTCCTTGAGCAGATTTCTATATTACAAGTATTATTAGTTTTTATACTTGTAATATTGAGAATTTACTTGTATTATTACTCCAGGTGATAGGAATGAAGACAACATTGACAAAAAGGGGACAGACTTCTGTTCCTGCCGAAATAATAAAACATTACAAACTTCAAAAAGGATCCAAACTGTACTGGCTTGATACTGGACAGGGAATAAGGGTCATCCCCATACCCATGAATATACTGGAGCAAACACAGGGGACTTCAAGTGGAGAGGGGCTATTGGAAAAACTGTTAGAATTAAGAAAAATAGACAGGGAAAATGGAAAGTAAAAAAATAATCCTGGATACCTCAGCTATTCTTACCTATTTTGAAGGGGAAGAAGGTAAGGAGATAGTAGAAAAGCTTTTGATCAGATCAGCCTCCCATAATATAGAACTTTCTATCCCTTTTAGTGCTGCTATTGAATTTTATTATATAAACTTTAATTCCCAGGGAGAGGAAACAGCAAATCAGAGGTTTGCAATGCTTATGAGTCTTCCGGTAGAGGTCCTAAAAAGTATTGATGAACCATATATGGTCCAGGCTGGCAGGTTAAAAGCTTCATACCCTATTTCTTTTGCCGATGCATTAATTGCGGCGTATGTGTATTTGGAAAATGCCTCCCTGGTCCATAAAGATCCCGAATACCTGACACTTGAAAAGGAAATCGACCTTATAACTCTTCCTCTAAAAAATAAACTTGCTTGATGCCTGATATTCAATAAGAGCCTATATCTTTCCTTCGTTTCATAATAAAGATAATTATTAGCACAAATTTTTTATTCTTTAGAAGATCTATGATTATTCACTCTCTATCTTTGACAGAGGCCTTTTCCTTTCAAACTCATATATGCTTAGATAATTATTTTCTAAATTTTAATGCAACTAAATTTTCTTTTATCATGTTTTTTAATTTAGAAGAGACCCTGACTTTATCAGCATATTCTTCCCAGTTACAAACAATGTCTTTGATTTCTTCAATTATTTTTCCCCATTTTTTGATATTATTTGTAAGGGCAATTGTTTTAAGATCAGATTTATTAATATCTTTATTCTTCCCATTAATGCTTAATGAGTGTTGGTTGACCCATATATTATCAGGATCATATGAATAACAAACATCATAGGCAGGAGATAACTCCCATTTGCCTTTTTGTTTTAATCTGAAAGAAAAATTTTTAGTATGATCATCATAATTAGTAGCCATTACATTAAAAACCATTCTTCTGAACATCTGTTCAGTTTCAGGATAAGTTAATCTAAGTGTTCTCATAGTTTGGAATAGCTGCTCATAGCTATAACTATACAGGTTGTTATAATCAAAATGACAGATTCCGCAGAAAGTTTGTATATGATGTTCCGTATTACTTCCTTCTCTATCAAATCTTTTAGTCATAAAATGAGCTCTGTTATTTTCTTCTAACAGCTCACTATCCATTATGTCAATTTTGCAATCTCTTGCCATTAAGTAGTATGTATATTCCACTCTACCAAATCCATGACTGGTGCCAAATTGAACATTACTTACACCATCAAGTTTAAGTAAGCAATGTTCAAAACCTTTAGGAGCAATAGTTTGACCTGATCGTACTTCGCCAGTCTTTTTATTATATGCAATTTGTAGACATGGATCCTATTATAATTTATATATGCATTTGTGTATATATAAATAACTTTCTAAATTATTGAAAAAAATAGTGGACTAATTCCAGTTGAAGTAAAAGTAGCAGGGAACATAAAAACATATAGTTTAAAGCTATAACTATTTGATAGATATGGCATATGCGACCGCAAAGTTATTGGTGGCTGATACTGAGATCTTTATCTCTGCTATTCCAAGGGTCCTGCTATATTCAAGCGTTTTGCCGTGAAGCACTATGAACGGGGCTCCGTTTTCGCTATTGGAAAGCTCTATCTCTGCAAGGGAGACATTCTTACCGATTCCTTCGAGCAGTGACTTGGCAACTGCTTCTTTTGCCGCAAAGCGGGCCGCATAACTCGGATATTTGCCCTTTGCCTTTTTTTCACAGTATTTTATCTCGGAAACAGTATAGATTCTTTTCCTAAAAGTATTATTCTTTTCAATAGCGGCAGCTATTCTGCCGACTTCTATTATATCTGTTCCTATTCCATATACTTCCAATATTTTCACTACTCCACAGTAACGCTTTTGGCCAGATTCCTTGGCTGATCAACATCTCTTCCAAGCTTTTTAGCAATATAATAGGAGTATAGCTGAAGCGGTACTATTGCAAGTATTCCATAAAGCTCTTCAAGAGTGGCGGGGATCTTAAAAAGGTGATCAGCATGCCTGACTGTGTCTTTGTCACCTTCCGAAATAATGGAAAATATAGTTGCTTTCCTGGCTTTTACTTCCTGAATATTTGAAAGAACCTTATCATATACCTGGTCCCGTGGCATTATTCCCACTACAACCGTATCTGAATCTGTAAGGGCTATGGGTCCGTGCTTCATCTCTCCTGCGGGATACCCTTCAGCATGTATATAGGATATTTCCTTGAGCTTTAAAGCTCCCTCCAGGGCTGCAGGAAAACCGTAGATCCTTCCAATGAAAAGAAAACATTTTTTCCGGAATGTATGGTCTGCGACTTTTTGAAGTTCATCTGCCCTGTCCAGGATACTCTGTATTTTGTCCGGAATATTTTGCAATTCATCTATTATTCTCTGGAAATGGCTCCTGTCGAGAAAACCTTTTATCTTTCCAAAATATAATCCCAGGAGATACATCACAATGATCTGTGAAGTAAATGTCTTTGTTGCGCATACTCCTATCTCGGGGCCTGCATGCGTATAGATGACTGAATCGGATTCTCTTGCAATGGTACTTCCGACTACGTTTGTGACGGCCATCACCCTGGCCCCTTTTGATTTTGCTTCCCTTATAGCAGCAAGGGTATCTATCGTCTCTCCTGATTGTGTTATGGCAATAAAAAGGCACCCCTTTTCTATTAGTGGATCACGGTATCTGTATTCAGAGGAAAAATCTACTTCTACAGGTATTCCTGCCCATTTTTCTATTACCTGTTTTCCTATCATTGCTGCATGATAGGACGTCCCGCAGGCTATTATATGCACTTTACGGAGATCCTTTATCTGGTCCGCAGAAAGTCCCAGTTCGTTAAAATCAAGTTCTCCATTATTAAGCCTTCCCCTCATCGTCTCTTTCACGCCATATGGCTGCTCAAATATCTCCTTGAGCATAAAGTCTTCATAACCGCTTTTTTCAGCACTGCTTATGCTCCAGTCAGCCTTAAAAGATTTTCTTTTGACCGGTTGCCCATCTTCTCCAAAGATCTCTACATCATCGGTGGTGAGCCTTACCGTCTCATAATCATTTATTACTAAAAAATCACGGGTGTGTTCCAAAATCGCAGGCATATCAGAAGCAAGATAATTTCCATCTTTTGATATACCGGCTATTAATGGGCTTGCTATCCTGGCTCCGATTATCTCATCAGGACAGTATGTTGATATGGCAACTATTGCTCCTGAACCTTTTATTCTCTTGATGAGTCTCTGCATCGCTGACAGCAGGCTGCCATTATAATATTTTTCCAGAAGATGGGGAAGCACCTCAGTATCGGTATCTGATAGGAAGCTATGCCCTTCATTTTTAAGTTCTTCCCGCAGCTCTTCAAAATTTTCAATTATTCCATTATGTACAAGCGTTATTCTTCCCGTACAATCCCTATGTGGGTGTGCATTTGCTTTTGTGGGTTCCCCATGTGTCGCCCAGCGGGTGTGCCCTATTCCGCATTTGCCGTCTATTTTTGATTCTCTGGCAAGAAGCTCCATTTCCCTTATCTTGCCGGCTTCCTTGATTATGTTTATAACCGTACCGGATGAACCTGTATCTTTGCTCCCATCAGTATTTATTATTGCTATGCCGGCTGAATCATAACCCCTGTATTCAAGCCTTTTAAGTCCATTTATTAAAATGTCCTTACAGTCTCTATTTCCAATATATGCTACTATTCCGCACATG
>CBDUUS010000051.1:0-7194 GCA_965370465.1 uncultured bacterium
ACGACTAAAAGGGCTGCATTCTGCACCCATGCTCTCCATTATTTTTATATTTTCATGATAAAAAAAGTTAAATGCCCTATCACGCGAATAAGCAACCTTAACATTATATTTAGCTTTATTATTGGACTTAAAATAAATTGTATCCTTTTTATCTATAGAGAGTTCAGGAGCAAGATTGGCCTCTTTAACTATTAAATCCAGATTAAAATTATTTCTAACCTGTGTGGCCGCAGAATTTACAAATTTATCTATAAGATTCTTTTCATGAACTGTTACCAGACCCAGATGCCTCTCTTTAATAGCAAGATTATTATCTTTAAGCAAATAGCCACAGACCGGAATTTGTGTGGAGTTCTCTATTGATTCTTTTAATAGATTATAATGTCGGAGTCCTGAAACCTTTGTCAAAATAGCGCCGATAATATTTACTTCCGGGTCAAATTCGTTAAAGCCTTTAACAATTGCACTTACCGACTCCCCTATTTTTTCAGAATTTATACATAATAGAACAGGAGCCTTTAAATATTTAGAAACTTCTGCGGTGCTGCAGTCACCCCCATCAAATAAGCCCATCACACCTTCTATCACCGCAATATCAGATTCTGCTGCATTATTTATAAAAGATGGAAGTATGTTTTCCCTGCCCATTAGCCATAAATCTAAATTCAACGTATCTTCACCGCTAACAGCGGAAAGATATCCTGTATCAATATAATCGGGCCCTATTTTAAACGGCTTAACCTTATAGCCCTTATTCTTTAAAGCACTAATCAGCCCTGTTGTTACTGTGGTCTTCCCTGAGCCGCTTGAAACTCCTGCCACTACCAGTCTTGGTATTTTCATATTTCATTATCTTTCTCTAATAGAGCAATACCATTTGTTCACATTTTGTGAAATTGTAATTGACTTTAGTTTTTCTTGCAACTGTCTATACCTTATCCATTTTACTTCGCCTGTTTTGGATATAAATAGAAATCCTTAACCCGGTCTCCACCTTTGAAAATAAGTAAAACTATCATTTAACAAATACTACAGTATCGATTAAAAGTCAGGGACTTTTTTTTAAAAAAGTTTGCCAGTTTATCCCCGACACAAGCATCGGGATTTTCCTCGCAGTTCTTTATAACTGTATTAAGAAAGGAAAAAAGACAAAAAGGCAAAGAATATTTTGACCTACAATTTTTAATATGTTAAGCTATCGTAAATATTCGTGCTACTTATGTAAAATTTCGTGCTACCATAGCACTGTATTTTTATTATTAACAACCAGGAATACACTGGAGGTAATGAGAAATGCTAAGAAAAACAATCAGCCTGATAGTCTGTATCCTGATGCTGAGTATTTTATTATCAGGATGTGTGGGACAACAAGAGGAAATAGAAATGGAATCACCCGAAGAAGTGGACCGTGAGAAGGCAGAAGAAGAAGTTTTGCAGGAAGTTGAGAAAGAGGAAGCAGTAGAAGTTTCCCAGGAAGTGATTGTAGGATTGGGACGCGATGCTGGTACAGCATATGGTTATGGAGCACACCCACCCTTAACAAGAGTTCTTGAACCATTAATTTTTAGAGATGTTGAGCTAAGCTATATACCAGGACTTGCTACATCATGGGAAGTATCAGACGATGGACTTATATGGACAATTTATTTGCGAGAGAATGTCAAATTTCATGACAGCTCAATTTTTAATGCTGAGGCTGTAAAGCATAATCTGGAGAGAGTGTCAGAAAGATGGCCTGATCGTTTTGGTTCTATTAAATCAATAGATGTAGTTGATGATTATACAATCATGGTTGAACATAATGAGCCATTTGCCCCATTTATTTATTGTTTAGCATGGCCCGGAGCAGCAATGATCGCCCCTGCTGCTATCGATGAAGAAGGAAAAGTAACTGAGCCAATTGGAACTGGTCCCTTTAAAAGGGTTGAATGGGTCCCGGATGATAAATTAATACTGGAAAGAAATGAAGATTATTGGGGCGGCATGCCGAAATTGGAACAAATAATCCTAAAGTACATCCCTGATGCTAATACCAGAATGATAGCACTTGAAGCTGGTGAGATTGATATGATAATTGATACAGGCGGAGTTCTGCCCGAGCATGTGGCAATGCTTGAAACCTGCCCGGAAATAGAAGTACTCACAATTGATGGCGCTGTCCCCCACTATATGAGTCTTAATACCAATAAAGCACCATTTGATGATGTTATAGTAAGAGAAGCAATAATGTGCGCTATAGATCCAAAAAGTATTGTTCAATATGCACTGGAAGGCTATGGAAAGGTTATGACCAGTATCACACCTCACTCAGAAGCTGAGTGGCTTCATATGGATACTCTTTTTGAATTCAATAATACAGACAAAGCGAAAGGATTGCTTGAAGAAGCTGGATGGGTGGATACTGATGATGATGGTGTGCTGGATAAGAATGGCCAGGAATTTAAAATTACATTTATCTTAGCTACAGGGCTGATTGGACGATGGCCATATATGACCATTGCTGAGATTGTTCAGGAGCAGCTGCGGGAAATAGGAATTATTGTTGAGATAAAAGTGGTTGAGACTGGTCTCTGGCGTGAAAGTTTAAAAGCAGGAGAGGTTGATTTATCGATTCGCCCCTGGGCAGGCATTTCTCCTCAAACTCGTATGCATGCGTGGCTGCATTCAGAAGGTGAGCAGAACCTTGCTATGGGGATATTTCTCAATAATCCACATATTGATGAGTTAATCGATCAAGCAATGATGACAACAGACGACTCAATAGCTCAAGAACTCCTTTTAGAAGTACAGGAAATTGCTGCAGAAGAGGTATCAGTAATTCCAATTTATGATGAGGTATTGATCAATGCCGTTCAGGAGCACATAAAAGGATATGAACTCCACCCATGGTTTTTTATAAACTGGGAAGATATCTATGTGACAGGAGCAGTCGAATAATAAATCTATGAACTGGTCGGAGGAATGGCAAAAATTGGTAATGAAGTCATCACTCAGTAGAGGGTGGAATCTCTTTTTGAAGGAGAATTTTGTTGAGTGGTATGATCTTCAACTCAAACATAATAGTTACCCTGGAATTTTGCTGGACAAAGTACAGGACCGCCTGGACGATAGTTCAACAGTGCTGGATATCGGTGCCGGCACAGGTGCGTTTGCGATTCCTATTGCTCGTGAGGTCAAAAAAGTTACAGTAGTAGAGCCTTCAAAGGAGATGCTTATGCGTCTGCGCAGCAAGATGGATAATTTGACCAATATTCGCATGATTGATAAGTGCTGGGAAGACGCAAGCATAGATGAGATCGGCATACATGATATGGTAATAGCGGTAAATTCGCTCTATCGTATTACAGACATTACGATGGCATTAAAGAAGATGCTGTCAGTAGCAAAAAAGAATCTTTACATTATTATGCAATGCAGGTCAAATTTCTACAAGAAAATATGGCAACAGTTAAAGAAGGGGCAGTACCACTCTCCCCCTTCTTTTATTCACCTCTATAATGTCCTTTATGAATTAGGGGTGACTGCTAATGTGGAAATAATAAGGATTCCGCGAAGCCAGATTTATCTGGATATAAAACAAGCAGTAAGACACTGGTTAATTCGACTTGATTTGCAACCTGAAGATGAAGATAAGCTGCAGGCATATTTGCTGGGCTGCCTGAAAGAAAAAGATGGTATGCTCTATCTTGAGGAAGAAGGACAGAGTGCAATTATATGGTATGAGAAAAAATGATAGTTTATATTATTAAAAGAATTGGATTGATGATTTTTGTACTACTGGGCGTATCGGTTGCCGTTTTTTCTATAATGTACTTTATTCCTGGCGATCCCGCCGAGATGATTGCCAAAGATCGATATGGTGAAGAAGCTGCAGTAGAGACGATTGAACATGTAAGAAGAGAGTTAGGACTTGATCAGCCAGTTTATTTACAGTATTTTCAGTGGCTGATTAAAGTCCTTCATGGTGACCTCGGGTATTCTTATCGTACTGATCGTCCAGTTTTAAATGAGATCCTTACGAGGTTATCAGCTACTACGCAACTTGCTATTGCAAGCATATTAATATCTCTTATAATAGCAATTCCTCTTGGGATGATCTCTGCAGTAAAGCAATATTCAGCAGTTGATAATATTAGTATGTTTAGTGCTTTGATTGGTGTTTCTATACCTAATTTCTGGCTTGGGCTGCTTCTGATATTATTTTTCTCTGTAAATCTGGGCTGGCTTCCTGTCTATGGCCATGAGAGTGTGAAACATATCATACTTCCAGCAGTAACACTTGGAACCGGGATGGCAGCAATAACAACTCGTCTAATGAGGTCCAATATGCTGGAGGAACTTGGCAAGGATTATATCAGAACCGGCAGGGCAAAAGGCTTAAGCAGGGCAGCTATTGCAAGACATGCATCAAAGAATGCACTTATTCCGGTTGTTACAATTATAGGCCTGCAATTTGGTTCTCTCATTGAAGGTGCAGTAGTGGTCGAAGTGGTATTTGCATGGCCGGGAATAGGCAGGTTATTAGTAAATTCAATATTTGCAAGAGATTTTCCAGTAATACAGGGATGTATTCTGCTTATTGCAGCAATGTTTGTATTCGTAAACCTGCTTGTTGATGTTTCATATGCATATCTGGATCCAAGAATTCGTTACGGAGCCGTATAATGCATGAAACTATTACAAAAATTATAGAAGCCAGACCATCACTCGCAAGAACTTTTAGAAGGCTAATAAAGCACAGGCTCGTAGTAACTGGTGCCGCTGTTATTCTTATATTATTATTTGTTGGCGTATTTGCATCTTTTATTGCTCCCCATAGTCCAATAGAGCAGAATTTAAGCTATCGCTTAATTCTGCCAAATATGGAATATCCACTGGGAACAGATAATCTTGGACGGTGTGTTTTAAGCAGGCTTATGTATGGGGCAAGAATTTCACTGCGAATAGGAATTATAGTGGTTGGAATAAATTCTATCGTTGGTATCATACTCGGGCTGACTGCAGGCTACTTCGGGGGCATTATAGATGAATTGATTATGAGAGTGGTAGATATTATGCTTGCTCTTCCAGGCATTATAGTTGCACTGCTAATTGCCGGGCTATTGGGTCCATCTCTTTTTAATATTATGCTGGCTCTGACAATTATTGGTTGGACAAGCTATGCCAGAGTGGTGCGCGGATCAGTACTGTCTGTGAAAGAGAGAGAGTTTATTGAGGCAGAAAGAGCACTTGGTGCTGGCAATACGCGTATTATATTTTGTCATGTTTTACCGAATGTCCTGGCACCTATTTTAGTTATGGCAACACTCGGTATGGGACATGTGATTTTAACTGCTTCAGCTTTAAGTTTTTTAGGATTGGGAGCACAGCCTCCTATTGCTGAATGGGGTTCAATGTTAAATAGCGGCAGGGCATTTATGCGAACGGCGCCGCATCTGATGGTTTTCCCAGGATTAGCTATAATGGTATCTGTCCTTGCATTTAATTTTCTTGGCGATGGCCTCAGAGATGTATTATTCAAATCATAAAATTAAAAATGCAGTTTTTACTCCCTCCTGTGGCATAGGCTTGATAGAAGAGGAAGTCTCGAATCATATTTTAGAATTAACCAGAGATCTGGCATTAAAAATAAGTGGCAGTTCTATTTAATAATGAAATAATAGGTATAATATATAAAATATTTAAAAAAGGAGAAGTAAGCATCTATGAAAGTCAATTTACTGAGATATACAGAAAAGCCTGAAAAAATGGTTGCAGTAGCTGCCAGACTATGCTATTCACCGGTCGGTGTCGATGAATTGATGAAAGAATTAAGTGATGAAGAAGTTAATAAATTAGTAAGATTTGTGGTTAAAAGCGGTCATCTTAGCACTACTGAACATATAAATTTTACATTTGCGATAGAGGGGGTATCCAGAGCCCTTACTCATCAATTAGTCAGGCATAGAATAGCATCATATAACCAGCAATCTCAAAGATATGTGAAATTTAAAGATAAGCTTGAATATATAATTCCGGCTTCTATAGAGAATAATAACGGTGCAAAGAAAAAATATAATGATCTCGTTCGGGGAATCCATGATCTTTATAAAGAACTATTGGACAGTGGGATTGAAGCTGAAGATGCAAGATATATCCTGCCTAATGCCTCAGAAACTAAAATAATTGCAACAATGAATGGAAGGGAGCTTCTGCATTTCTTTACTGTCAGGTGCTGTAACAGAGCTCAGTGGGAGATAAGAGAATTAGCAATTAATATGCTAAAACAGGTAAAAGGAGTGGCCCCTGTGGTTTTTGAAAAAGCTGGTCCAAATTGTCTCAGGATGCCATGTCCTGAAGGCAAATTCAAATGTGATGATCCTCCTAAAGCAAGTGATTTTGATGTCTGAGGCTAATAAGGAATATTAGACCGGTAATATAATTCTTATACCTTGATATTTTTTCAGGGGTAAAAGGTGTTAATAATATTAAAATTTATTCAATTAAAAATTTGTCAACTAACTATTGCAATTTTGAAATTTTAGAAGTAGAATTTTTTCTTAGATAAGTTTGACATGTTCTTTTAAATATAAATAATTACAAGTTTGTAGTGAACAAAGTTCTTAATAGGGAATCCAGTGAGAATCTGGAGCGATCCCGTCACTGTAATTGGGTGTGTACTTTTTATTAGTGCTACTGGCAATTAGTTTTGCCGGGAAGGCAAAGAGTAAAGTCCCATAAGTCAGGAGACCTGCTATAGGCTAGTTTTTGTGTAAGCGCTTTTCGAGGAAGAAGTGGTTATTTTTTTATTGCAATATACCCTTCCAGAACTACTCTCCCCTGAAATTTTTAAGCCAATATTAATCAGTTTATAGTGAATAACTCATAAAAGATAAGTATGCGCTGTAAAAATATCACTATAAATTTTTTAAAAACACAGAAAAATGTGGATTATTCAAGCAGGAACTGATTAACAATTAAACGAATATTTATTTTATAAATAGCGAGTACAAATAATGAAGAAAGATAAGACAAAGACAGCTAAATTCAAAACAGTAAATAAAAAGATTGTTACCTACTCTGTAGCAGCAATTATAATATTATTTCTTATTATTATCATTGCATCATCTGTAGGTTCTGCAAGAGTGCCCATTACTCAGACATACAAACTTGTCTTAGATGGAATACCGCTGATTAGAAATCTTGTAGACATTA
>CBDUUS010000052.1:0-7144 GCA_965370465.1 uncultured bacterium
GATTCAGTGATTTAGCGGACAGGGTCACATATACATTTTCTGAGTCTGTATCCAGGGCAGCAAAAAGCACCCCGGCTCTATCTATGCCTGCTTCAAGCAATATATCATCATTTGAAGCATCACCTTTGACACACAGCCAGTTGTTTTCATTACAAACTCCTACCGGCTCTTCTGCATTGTCTATTACGATAAAATCGATCCTGTTGTTCCTGAGTTCATATGCGATCTCTATGCCGACTCTTCCAAGTCCGCATATGATATAATGATTTTTTAATCTTTCCATCATTTTTATATTCCTTCTCTTTTCAAGTCTTCCCATTAAAAATTCAGAAAGCACAAAATCTCCGATATTGATAAGCATATATGCTGCAGTACCGGTCCCGATGATTATAAGTATAATAGTAAATACGGTACCTGCAATAGACAACTCTTTTATGAGGCCATAGCCCACAGTGGTTATTGTTATGGTAGTCATAAAAAGTGCATCCAAAAAGCCCAGATCCTCTATCAGCATATAACCAAGGGATCCCAGGAAGTAGATGAGGATCAGCAGGCTTATGGATATTATGAGCCTTCTTGCAAATTGGGATAGATTTTTAAACTTCATATTTAAATTTTTACTTAATGTACCATTTATTGCAAGCAGTATAGTAAATAATCAAAACAATAATATTAGAAATATATTATTTTACCTGACAAATCTGCTGAAAATAACAAAACTTCAGGCTATAATGATATTTTTTGGATATAATATAAAAATCTTAATATAATATTTATTAAGCAAACTGCTTTTAATTAAATTTTTAAAATATTTGATTGTGAAAGGAGAAAATATGACACATCACAGGACAGAAAAAAACCTGGCAGAAGCTTTTGCAGGGGAATCACAGGCTAATAGGAAGTATCTGGCTTTTGCAAAAAAAGCAGATGAAGAAGGATATTCCCGTGCAGCGAGGCTTTTCAGGGCTGCAGCTGATGCAGAGACAGTACATGCCCATAATCATCTGAGAGCAATGGACGGCATCAAGTCAACCAGGGAAAATCTTAAAGCAGCAGTCGATGGAGAGACTTTTGAATTTAAGGAAATGTATCCAAAGATGATCGAGGAGGCAAAAGAGGAAAACCAGAGTGAAGCAAGAATAAGCTTCAATTATGCCAATAAAGTCGAAGCAGTACATGCCGACCTATATCAGAAGTATCTTGATGATCTGGGGAATAATGAAAATACCCCGATTTTTGTATGCCAGGTATGCGGAAATACTGTAGAAGGCACTGCTCCGGATAAATGTCCGGTATGTGGAAATCCTAAAGAGATTTTCAATGAGATAAAGTAAAGAAGCTTTAATTGCCAGGGCGCCCAAATGAATGAAATAAAAAAGGGAACATTATATATATGTGCTACACCGATAGGAAACCTCGGGGATGTAAGCTTCAGGCTGATCTCGACATTAAAGGAAGCAGATCTGATACTTGCCGAAGATACCCGGACAATAAGAAAACTGCTTTCAAGATATGAGATAAAGAAAAAGGATATCCTGAGCTATCATCAGCATAGTGATGCCGGAAAAGTCTCTCATATAGTCTCGCTATTAAACAGGGGCAAAACTGCGGCCCTGGTCTCAGAATCAGGAATGCCCGCCATTCAGGACCCGGGATACAGGATAATAGGGGAGTGCATAAAAGAAGATATTTCAATTACTGTGATACCCGGCCCCAGTGCAGCATTAAACGCTCTGGTATTATCCGGACTTCCCACAGATAGTTTTCTTTTTGTGGGCTTTTTACCAAAAACAGGGGAAAAAAGAAAAGAAAAAATAGTAGAACTTTCAGATCTTCCATATACGCTTATCATATATGAATCCCCAAACAGGATAGAAAGGCTTATTGGTGAACTCATACCAAGATTTGGAAACCGCAGAGCGGCCCTTATAAGAGAGATGACCAAGATCTATGAAGAAGCTATCAGGGGGGATCTTGATCAAATACTTAAGAAAATAAGATCAAGAAAAATAAAAGGCGAAGTAGTGCTTATAGTAGAAGGCAGCAAGGGCGAGCTAATAAATGAATATACTGCAGAAGAAATAGAAAAACAGTTTATAAAACTTATCAGTCAGGGAATAAGCAAAAAAAATGCCCTGAAAATAATAAAGTCGAGGTATGACATAGACAGGCAAAAATTGTATAATATTTCAACCAAAATTTAAGAGTACCAGAAAAGAAGGATAAGATGACAGAAGAAAAGTTCTATATAACAACGGCTATACCCTATATGAATGCAAAGCTTCATCTGGGGCAGATCTATGAATTTATTCTGGCAGATGTGGTCGCCAGGTTCAATAGGCTCAATAGAAAAGATACCTATTTCTTAACAGGTTCAGATGAACACGGCCAGAAAATAGAAAAAAGCGCAAAAGACAATGGAGTAAACCCGCAGGAATATGCCGATAAAATGGTAGAAGATATGAAGAGGCTCCTTGATGTCTACAATATAAGCAATAATGGATTTGTAAGGACCACGGGCAGGGACCATGAAAAAGCGGTCCAGGATATACTCACCAGGCTGAAGGAAAACGGGGACCTTTATAAGAGTACATATGAAGGAGAGTACTGTGTACCCTGCGAGACTTTTCTGATGGAATCACAGCTTATAGACGGCAAGTGTCCTGAATGCGGAAGGGAAGTCGAGTATGTAAAGGAAGAGAATTATTTCTTCAAGCTTTCAAAATATGAAAAAAGGCTTATAAAGCATATCGAAGAAAATCCTGATTTTATAATACCGGAGACAAGGAAAAATGAGGTGCTCGGGCTGCTGAAACAGGGGCTGAAGGACATCAGTGTTTCAAGGACCACAGTGGAATGGGGCGTACCCATTCCTTTTGACTCAAAGCATTACTGTTATGTCTGGGTAGATGCACTTATAAATTATATTTCTGCACTCGGTTATGGCACAGAAGATGATAAACTGTTTAAGAAATATTGGCCCGCTGACCAGCATCATATAGGTAAGGATATATTAAAGTTCCATGCAGTCATATGGCCCGCCATGCTTATGTCGCTTGGGCTGGAACTGCCAGAGCATATTGTGGTCCACGGCTGGCTGCTTATGGGGCATGAAAAACTGTCAAAGTCAAAAGGCATAGTCCTTGATCCTGATGAAATGGCAGAAAAATATGGCATAGACGGAATAAGGTATTTCCTTACAAGGGAAATATCTTTCGGGCAGGATGGTTCATTTACTGATCCGGCATTTATAAAGAGATATAATGGGGACCTATCAAATGATATCGGCAATCTTGCCTCAAGGACCCTTGCCATGATAACAAAATACCGGGATGGGATAATCCCGGGAAAGACCGGAAGCCCTGATTTTGAAGAAGCCTGGAAAGAGATCAGAACGGATGTTTCCGGGATGATGGTACAGTTCAGGCTATCTGAATACCTGATAAAAATATGGGAGTTTATAAATAAAGCAAATAAACATATAGAGGACAGCCAGCCCTGGACACTGGCAAAAAGCAGCAGCGATGAAGATAGGAAAAAGCTGGATGCGGTCCTCTACGAAGTGGCGGAATCCATAAGACTCTCTGCTATTATGCTCATTCCTTTTATGCCTTCAACATGCCAGAGGATCCTGACACAGCTTGGGATAAATAAAAAAGTGGATGATATGAAAATGGATATAGACGGAGTCTGGGGCAATTTTGAGGGTAATACAAAGATTGGAGAAAGAGAGATACTATTTCCAAGGATCGAAGTTAAATAGATGTATTTTATAGACACACATGCCCATCTTGATATGCTTAAGAAACGGACCCCTGCTGAGGCTGTCGCGAAATCAAAGGAAGAAGGGGTCAGATATATTATTAATGTAGGCTCCAGTATTGATGGAAGTATAAAATCACTTGAATATGCACACAGGTTTCCCAATGTATTTGCAAGTATCGGCATACATCCCCATTATGTTTCAGCTTTTGGTGATGAAGAAGTAAAAGTACTCGAAGCACTTATCAGCGGAAGTCATGGAGAGATCAATATTAGTCCGGGTACCAGGTATAAAAAAGTCGTTGCTATAGGAGAAGCGGGTTTCGATTTCTACCGGAATCTGAGCCCCCGCAAAGACCAGGAAAAGGCTTTCAGGGCCCAGATAGGACTTGCCATAAAATATGATATCCCGATCATAATCCATGATAGGGATGCTCACAAAGAGACCCTCCGTGTATTAAGGGACTATTCTGCCCGGAAGGGTTTTCGGGGAGTCGTCCACTGTTTTTCGGGAGATACCGCTTTTGCCATGCAATGTTTGGAACTGGGCCTCTATATCTCATATACCGGGGTCATAACTTTTCCGAATGCTAAAGACACTTTAGAAGTAGTAAAAAAGGTTCCCTTAGAGAGGGTCTTTATTGAGACAGATACCCCGTTTCTTGCTCCCCAGAACAGGAGGGGAAAGGAAAATTTCCCGGGCTATGTCCGGTATATAGCACAGAAGATAGCGGAAGTAAAAGATTTGTCTGTAGAGAAAGTAGCTGAAATAACCTCAAAAAATGCAGAGGATTTCTTTGGAATAAATATCAATGATCATCAAAAATAGCTGCAGGAGAAAAGATTATGCAGCAATATATAAGCTCGCCAAAAAGGACATCAGAGATATTATCTGATTATGGGATAAGGCTGAGAAAAAGACTCGGCCAGAACTATATGATAGATACCAATAGTATAAAGAAGCTGGTATCGCTTGCTGATATAGTGCCTGGAGAAACCATACTGGAAATAGGTTCTGGAATAGGCAGCCTTACAGAGATACTCCTTAAAAGCGGTGCAGGCAAAGTAATATGTATTGAAATCGACAGGAAGGTATCAGAAGCTTTTAAGGATATTTTTTCAGATGAGATCAAAAGGGGCAGAATAGAGTTAAAAACCATAGATGCTATGGATATTGATTACGGAAAGCTTGCGAAAAGGTACAATATCGGAAAGATGCTATCCAACCTCCCCTATAAAATAGCAGCTCCGCTTATGCTTAAGATACTGAGGGAAGCTCCAGCCATTAAACATTTTTGGGTCACAATACAGAAAGATATTGCTGAGAGGCTTATGGCAAAAACCGATGATAAGAACTACAGTTCTTATACTATAAAGTCTAATCTGCTGGCTGATTATAGATTATGCTTTAAAATATCCAGAAATTGCTTCATACCAAGACCATTTGTCGATTCGGTGGTAACCGGAGTCAGCCGGCGGACACTTCCAGAAGGATTCAGCGGCAATAATGATATAGAAAAGTTCTTTGGCCTTGTAAACAACTCCTTTATCCACAGGAGGAAAAAATTATTGAACTCACTTGCTCTGAGCAATGATTACAGGATAAAATTGGATAAAATTGCCGGACTTTTACCGGAAATCGGAAAAAATACAGAGGTGCGTGCGCAAAATCTATCCCTGGATGATTATATTTTTCTTTTTAAGAACATTTAGGGCAATAAATCAGTTATCTTACAGCTCTTTCGTTTAGAACATATTTAAAATCAAATCCGGATCTTCTGGCGATTGATTCAATATCCTGTCTTATTTTTTCATAATCAAATTCATATTCATATTTTTTACCGAATAAATCTGACTGCTGTTTTATGGCGCCTTCTCTCCTGCCATCAATTCCTATTTTTGTCTTTTCAACTTTAAAACCAAAACCTGTTCCAAATTCATCGGCCCCGCCTGCACCGATACCTGCTCCGCTTTCCTTAAGGATCTCGAAAAATATTATTTCATTTTTGTTCACATCAACTTTTAGCCTGCTGTGGTACATTAGTTTATCGGTCCGTAGAAAAGCTTTTCTCCGGGCAATAATAAAATCAAGTAAAAAAATGCTGCCCCTTTTTTCAATGAAATTTTTTGGATATTTTTTTCCTGCCTCGATTAATTCTTTTTTTATTTCTTCCATGATTATCCTTTCAATCATAAAAAGCTAAAGATACAATATTTAATTCTACTATGATATCATATATACAAAATGGAAATAAAAAAAGAATTAAAAATAAGAGCTTCCGGAAAGATAAACCTGTATTTGAATGTATCCAAAAATCTCCGCAGTGATGGATATCATGATATAAAGTCCATCATGCAGAGCATTGGACTTTCGGATGAGTTGACATTTAAAGTATCAAGCAATGGCAGTGTAATCGATAAAGCTAATCTTAATGGGATATACATAACTTCTAATGATATCAACATTCCCCTTGATGAAAAGAATCTTGTGCACAAGGCAGCAGCAATAATACTTGATGAATTTAAACTGAGAGGCAAGTATAAAATAGAGATAAATATTAAAAAACATATTCCCGTATGTGCGGGCCTTGCAGGAGGCAGTACCAATGCTGCTGCGACACTGGTTGCTTTAAATGAGATCTTTGAGCTCAAGATCAAGCAACCGAGATTATTAAAGTTAGCGGCTCTTGCAGGCTCAGATGTGCCCTTCTGCATAAAAGGCGGTACCGTGCTGGCCGAGGGAAGAGGAGAAAAGCTTGGCCGGCTGCCGGATCTTCCTTTTTACTGGCTGGTCCTTGCTACTGATGGAAGAAAGCTGCATACGAAAGATATTTATGAGATGTTTGACCTTATTGGTAAAGGAGTAAGGCCCAAACATAGAGAGCTGGTAAAAAATATCAAAGAAGAAAGGTATGATACTTTTTTTGATAATCTTGAGAATGATCTTGAAAAGGTAGTTATTACTGAAGACAAGAAAGTGGGATCATTAATAAATAAAGCAAAGGAGCTCGGGACCCTTGCTGTTCAGATGACTGGCAGCGGACCTACGGTTTTTGCATTCTGCAGGGATCTTGCATCGGCAAGGAAGGTATTTGATGTATTAAAAAGCCATGCAGACAGGGTATTTCTGACTCATACGGCTCCAAATAGTCTTGCTATCTTATAATCTACTGCAATATTACTATATCCTTTAACCCCATAATGTATCAATGTCTACAAAAATTTGTACTATATTCTATATAAGGGGATATTCTGGATTTCAATTGAATTTTGATAAGATCTGATATAAAATTTATTGGTTTTCGCTGGGGAGTAGCCAAGTGGTAAGGCAGCGGGTTTTGATCCCGTAATTCAGAGGTTCGAATCCTCTCTCCCCAGCCAA